>JANXVS010000154.1 GCA_025351555.1 Pseudomonadota bacterium
CTCGAACACGGCAGCCAGCTCGCGCGGATGATGGCCGTAGTCGTCCACCAGCAAGGCGCTACCATGGTCTAGCGCAATCTCACCGCGAATCTCGAAGCGCCGGCCCACGCCCTGGAATTCGCCGAGCGCGCGCGCAATCGCCGCGGCGTCGATACCCAATTGCCAGCCGACCGCCGCTGCGGCAAGCGCATTTTGCACATTGTGTACACCAGGAAGATTCAGCGTCACCGGCAACGCTGCATCGCGATTCGGCAGATGCAGCAGGAAATGTGTGCGCGCGCCTTGCTGGCGCAGATCGCTCGCATGCACATCGGCGCTGGAGTGAACGGCGTAGGTAATGACGCGGCGCGTGGTGCTGCGTACCAGCTCCGCCACTTCGGCGTCGTCCGCGCAGAGTACCGCCATGCCATAAAACGGCAGGCGATGCAGGAAATCGGCGAACGCCTTTTTCACCAACGCGTAGTCGCCGCCGTAATTCTCCAGATGATCGGCATCGATATTGGTGATGATGGCGATGACCGGATTGAGCAGCAAGAACGAGCCGTCGGATTCGTCCGCCTCGGCAACCAGATACTCACCGGTACCCAGGCGCGCATGCGTGCCGGCGGCGAGCAATTGCCCGCCGATCACGAAGGTTGGGTCCAACCCACCTTCGGCCAGCACGCTGGCGATGAGGCTGGTCGTCGTAGTTTTACCATGCGTGCCGGCCACCGCGATGCCGCGGCGGAAGCGCATCAGCTCGCCGAGCATTTCCGCGCGCGGCACGATCGGTGCACGGCGTTCGCGCGCCGCGATCACTTCGGGATTGTCGGCGTGGATTGCACCGGACACGACGAGCGCGTCCACATTCGCGACATTTTTCGCAGAATGTTCTTTGTATACTTTTATTCCAAGCCCGGCCAGGCGCCGGGTCACCGCCGATTCGGCCTTGTCCGAACCGGACACTTCGTAACCCAGGTTGTGCAGCACTTCAGCGATACCGCTCATGCCGGCGCCGCCGATACCGACGAAATGCACGCGCCGGAAATTCTGTGCGATCCAGTCGGATGCGGGCGTTTGCACTGGCAGTTGCCGCGGCGTCATGCGGCCACCTGCAGGCAGAAATCGGCGATGCGCGCGGCCGCATCGGGCTTGGCCAGGGTGCGGGCAGCTTCGGCCATGGCAAGCAGGTGCGCACGATCACCGAGCAGATCAGTCAGTGCGGCCGCGATGCTTTCTGCACTGGCCTGCGCTTCGGGCAGCAACACGGCCCCACCGGCTGCCAACATCGCGCTCGCGTTTTTTGTTTGGTGATCGTCGACCGCAAATGGAAACGGCACCAGCACGCTGCCGACGCCAGCGGCGGCAAGCTCAGCCAGGGTCAGTGCGCCGGCGCGGCAGACCACCAGATCCGCCCACGCATAGGCGGCGGCCATATCGTCGATAAACGGTTCAACGCTCGCTTCAACCTTGGCATTGGCATACGCGGCGCGTGCCGCATCGGCGAGCTTTGCGCCGCACTGGTGGCGCACTGTGGGGCGCCGATCGGGCAACATCAGCGCCAGCGCTTCGGGCACGCGCACGTTCAGCGCGCGCGCGCCCTGACTACCTCCAAGCACCAGCAGACGCGATGAACCTGTACGTCCGACGAAACGCTCCCGCGGAATCGCCAGGGCCGCGATTTCGCGGCGTACCGGATTGCCAACCCATTCTGCGCGCTTCAACGCGCCTTCGAATCCACAAAGCAGCTTTTTGGCAAAATGCGACAAGATTTTATTGGTCACGCCCGGCACACGGTTCTGCTCGTGCACCACCAGCGGCACGCCGCGCAACCACGCAGCGATTCCACCCGGACCTGACGCGAATCCGCCGAGCGCGAGCGCACTGCGCGGCTGCGTACGCCCGAGTATCTTCCACGCCGCAATCAGCGCGCGCAGGATGCGCAAGGGCGCCATCAGCGCGGCGAACAAGCCCTTGCCGCGTACGCCGGAGATCGCCAGCGTTTCAATCGGCAATCCGGCCTGTGGCATCAGTCGCGTCTCCAAACCGCCGGCGCTGCCGAGCCACAATACCGGCACGCCGCGCGCGAGCAATTCCTGCGCGACAGCGATGCCAGGAAAAATGTGCCCGCCGGTACCGCCAGCCATGATCAGGACGGGCCTGATCCTGACAGGTCGTAGCGCGGGTGCGTTCATGCGCGCGCTCCTTGCAACGAAGCCGGTTGCACAGACGTCTGAACGTCAGTTTCAGCTCCGCGGGAAACCTCGTAGCTGATCCGCAGCAGCAAGCCGACGGCGGCGCAGGTCATCAGCACGCTTGATCCACCGGAGCTGATCAGCGGCAGTGTCAAGCCCTTGGTCGGCAGCACGCCCAGGTTCACCCCGATCGACACCAGGGTCTGCAAGCCAATCCATAGGCCGATGCCAAACGCGCAGTAGCCAGCGAAGCGCTGACCGCGTTCGACCGCGCGCAGGCCGAGCATGAACGCGCGCCCGACCAGGGCGGCGAACAGGAACAGCACCAAAAGTATACCGGCGAGCCCGAGTTCCTCGGCGATCACGTAGGGGTTGAAATCGGTGTGCGCCTCGGGCAGGTAGAAGAGTTTTTGCACGCTCGCGCCCAGGCCGACGCCGAACCATTCGCCGCGACCAATCGCGATCAGCGCCTGGGTCAACTGGAAGCCATCATCGAACGGATGTTCCCAGGGATTCAGGAACGAGGTCAGGCGCTTGACGCGGTAATCCGAGGTCAGCGCCGCCCAGGCAATCGCCGGCATAACCGGGATCGCAAGATAAAACAGGTTGCGCATACGCGCGCCGCCGAGCCAGACCATACCGACCGTGATGGCGATGATCAGCGTGGCGCTGCCGAAGTCCGGTTGCAGCAGCAGCAGCGCGACCAGCACCACGGCGACGCCCAGCGGCTTGACCACACCGAAGAACCGGCCCTGCACGCTATCGCGCTGGCGCACCAGATAACTGGCCATGTAGACGATGAACAAGAGTTTCACAGCTTCGACCGACTGAAAACCGGCGATACCCAAACGGATCCAGCGCCGCGCGCCATTGATGCGCAGGCCGAGTCCCGGCACGAACACGAGCAACAGCAGGATCACCGCGAACAACAGCAGCACGAACGCGTGGCGCTCGAACCAATCCAGCTCGGTGCGCATGATCGTCAGGCAGACACCGACGCCGAGCGCGAGAAAAACCAGATGCCGGATCAGATAGTAGAACGGTCCGGCGTGCTGGCCGTCGGCGATCGCGATCGAACTGGACGCCACCATGATCACGCCCAGACTCGCCAGCGCAATCGCGGCAAGCGCGAGACCCAGATCGTAGCGGCCTGTGGTTTCGTCACGGCGTTTGGCTTGGAGCAGTCCAAACATCAGCGCACCTTCAGGGTCGCCAGACCGATCAGCACCAGCACTACGCTGATGATCCAGAAACGCACGATCACACGCGGCTCGGGCCAGCCTTTCAATTCAAAGTGATGATGGATCGGCGCCATGCGGAAGATGCGCTTGCCGGTAAGCTTGAAGCTGGCCACCTGCAGAATCACGCTTGCGGTTTCCATCACGAATACGCCGCCCATGATCAGCAGCACGATTTCCTGGCGCACGATCACGGCCACGGTGCCGAGCGCCGCGCCGACCGCAAGCGCACCGACATCGCCCATGAACACCTGCGCCGGATAAGCATTGAACCAGAGAAAACCCAAGCCCGCGCCAGCCAGCGCGCCACAGAAGATGCACAGTTCGCCCGCGCCGGGCACCGCGGGAATTTGTAGATAAGTGGAAAAAATGCTATTGCCCGCCGCGTAGGCGAACACGCCAAGCGCGGATGCCACCAGCACCGTCGGCATGATCGCCAGGCCATCCAGACCATCAGTCAGGTTCACTGCGTTGGAAAACCCGACGATGATGAAATAGGCCACGGCGATGAACATCAGGCCAAGCGGAATCGCAACCTGCTTGAACAACGGCACATACAGCGCGATCGCTGTCGGCGAGTTCTCACGCATCACGAAGTACAGCCCGAGCGCCGCAGCGAGCCCACAAACCGATTGCCAGAAATATTTCCAGCGCGCCGCCAGGCCACGGCTGTCCTTGAGCACCAGCTTCTTGTAATCGTCGTAAAAACCGATGACGCCGAACGCCAGCATGGTGCCCAGCGCGATCCACATATAGCGGTTGTGCAGATCCGCCCACAGCAGGGTCGCGACGGCGACGGCAAGCAGGATCAGCGCGCCGCCCATCGTCGGCGTGCCGGCCTTGGCGAGATGCGATTGCGGGCCGTCGCTGCGGATCACCTGGCCGGCCTTGACCGCGGCGAGCCGGCGGATCAGATCCGGGCCTAGCAGCAACGCCACTACCAGCGCAGTCAATGCACTCATGATGGTGCGGAACGTGACATATTGGAACAAGTGGAAAATGCTGATTTGTCCACGCAACAGGTCGGCCAGTTCAAGCAGCATGACGCGCACCTCCGCCATTGCCACCGGCGCTGCCCAGCAGCGCTCGTACTACCCTCTCCATCGCCGAACCACGCGAACCCTTCACCAGTACGCGCACCCCGGGACGCACGTTGGCGGCAAGCGCGGCGATGAGCGCCGGCTGATCGGCGAAGTGCACCGCATTCTTGCCGAACGCCTGCGTCGCCGCGGCGGCGAGCTCGCCGACCGTGAACAGCCGCGCGATGCCGCGCTCGCGCGCCAGCGTGCCGATCTGCGCATGCAGCGCCGCGGCATCGGCACCCAGCTCGCGCATGTCGCCGAGCACCAGCCAATGGTCCCCGGGCTCCGCCGTCAGAGTCGAAATCGCCGCCGCGGTCGAGCCGGGGTTGGCGTTGTAGCTGTCGTCGATCAGGCTCCAGCCACCGGCCATGACGTGGCGGATAAAGCGGCCAGCGACCGGCGCTGCGCCTTCCAGTCCACGCTTGATCGTCGCGATAGGCACGTCGAGCGCATGCGCGATCGTCGCTGCCGCAAGTGCGTTCATGACGTTGTGGCGACCCGCCAACGGCAGCGCGATATCGGCACGGCCGTCGGGCAGAATCAGGGTGAATTGCGATTGTGCACCCGCCACGCGGATTTCACCGCACACATCTGCTGGCTGTTCAAGGCCGAAGCGCAGCACGCGTCGCGCGCCTGCGCTATTTGTGAACAATGCGGCAAATGCGTCATCCGCATTGACCACCGCGACGCCTTGCGGCGGCAGCGCCGCGTAGATTGCGCCCTTGGTTTCGGCAATGCCTTCCAGTGTGCCCATGCGCTCAAGATGGGCGGGGGCAATGTTGTTGACGAGGCCGATTTCTGGCCGCG
>JANXVS010000162.1 GCA_025351555.1 Pseudomonadota bacterium
CGGCTGAAAATCCTCTCGTGCATGCTGCCTGCGCTCTAAAATCTGCCAAAATTGCCCACTCGATTTCCCGAAGAGCCAAAAAAGAAGGGCGCCAGCATCAGGCTCCCGCCAGCGCGCGCCGATACTGAATCGCTTCGCTCAAATGCGCCGTGCCGATACGCTCGCTATCTGCCAGATCGGCAATCGTGCGTGCCACACGCAGAATACGGTGGTAAGCGCGCGCTGACAGCCCCAGACGATCGAGCGCACGTTCCAGCAGACCGCGATCGCTCGTGGTCAGTTCGCAGTCGCGCTGTGCTTCGCGGTTGCTCAGTACGGCATTCGGTTTGCCGGCGCGCTGCTGCTGGCGCTCGCGTGCAGCGATTACGCGCTCGCGCACCACGGCGCTGGATTCACCGGCAGCACCAGCGGCGCCGAGTTCGGTCAACGGCACGCGCGGCACCTGGATCTGCAAGTCGATGCGGTCGAGTAGCGGTCCGGAAACGCGCGCGCGGTAGCGGCGCACGGCTTCCGGCGTGCAGCTGCAGCGACCGGAAACATCGCCCGCATAGCCGCAAGGGCAGGGATTCATCGCCGCGACGAGTTGGAACGCCGCCGGGAATTCCGCCTGGCGCGCGGCCCGCGAAATGATGATGCGCCCGGACTCCAGCGGCTCGCGCAACACTTCGAGTACGCGACGATCGAACTCTGGCAGTTCGTCAAGAAACAGCACGCCATGGTGCGCGAGCGAGATTTCGCCCGGGCGCGGAATGGATCCCCCGCCAACCAGGGCGGCTGCCGATGCGGTGTGATGGGGTGCGCGAAAAGGTCGCATTTTCCATCTGTGGAAATCGATACCCTGGCCGGCGACCGAGCTGACCGCGGCAGCCTGCAGCGCTTCGGCCTCGTTCAGTGGCGGCAGGATTCCCGACAGGCGGCTGGCGAGCATGGTCTTGCCGGTGCCCGGCGGGCCCACGAACAGCAGGTGATGCCGGCCGGCGGCGGCGATCTCCAGCGCACGCCGCGCGTGCGGTTGCCCGCGCACATCGGCCAGATCCAGCTCGGAAATGATCGTGGGGCCATCCAGCGCTGGGGTGACGGCGACAGGCAACGTTGCCGCGCCGCGCAGGAATGCGCACACTTCCAGCAACGAAGAGGCGCTGTACATCGTCGCGCCACTGACGAGTGCGGCTTCGGCACCGTTGTCGTGCGGCACAATCAGGCTACGTCCAGCCTTGGCCGCTTTGAGCGCCGCGGGCAGCACGCCGGTGATCGCGCGCAGTTCGCCGGATAGCGCCAGCTCGCCGAGAAACTCATAGTTGGCCAGACTTTCCTTCGGCAGGTATCCGGCAGCCGCAAGTATGCCGAGCGCGATCGGCAAATCGAAACGGCCGCCGTCCTTGGGCAAATCCGCCGGTCCAAGGCTGACTGTTACCCGGCGGCCTGGATAATCCATTTGTGCATTTTGTATGGCGACGCGTACGCGGTCGCGCGCTTCCTTCACCGCGGTCTCCGGCAGGCCGACGATGGAGGTGCCCGGCAAGCCACCGGAAAGGTGCACTTCGACCGTCACCGGCGGTGCGGTCACGCCTTCCTGTGCGCGGCTATGGACGATGGCGAGGCTCATATCGGTGTTTCACAAGGCAAGGCGTGCGGACAATTCACCGACGCTTGGGCGAGCGCCGCCACCGCGTGTGATCCGCGGAAAAGTATACAATGCAGTAAAGTGAGCGGGCTGTTTAGGTGCGGGCTGCTTCAGTGCGGCCTGCTTCAATGTGGCGAGGGATGCTCGCCAAGCAGCTCGCCCAACTCGGCGACGCGCGCTTCCAGCGCTTCAACTTTCTCGCGTGTCCGCAACAGTACGCAACGCTGTACGTCGAATTCCTCGCGCGTCACCAGATCGAGCCGGCGCAGGCCGGCGCGCAGAGCGTCGCGGAAATTCATGGCGATGTCGTCGCGCGCCTCGCGCGCGCCGGGTGGGACGAGATCGGCCAGGCGCCGGGCCAGTTCGTCGATGGCTTGGATATTGATCAAAAAGATTCTCCCGACCCGATGCGATGACGGCAGTGTAGCCGGACGCGAACACCGATGCTGTCGGCTGCAGGCGCCAATTCGCGTAGGAAATACCCTACAGCGGCATCGATGCCGGTGGATTCGGTATAGTTCGCCAATGCCGCTGCGAGGTACGAAGATGAAAATGATCATGGCGATCATCAAGCCATTCAAGCTTGACGATGTGCGCGAGGCGCTGGCCGAGGTCGGCGTGCAGGGCATCACTGTCACCGAGGTCAAGGGCTTTGGTCGCCAGAAAGGTCACACCGAGCTGTATCGCGGCGCCGAATACGTGGTCGATTTTCTGCCCAAGCTCAAGCTCGAGATCGCGGTGGCCGACAACCTGGTCGAGCGCGTGGTCGAGGCGATCACCCAATCGGCCAACAGCGGCAAGATCGGCGACGGTAAGATTTTCGTCTATGCGCTCGATCAAGTCGTGCGCATCCGCACCGGCGAGACTGACGCCGATGCGTTGTAGCTGCGCCGCCTAGCGCGGTGGTTCGGGTTTCCAGAAATCGCGCTCGATGATGCGATACAGCGCCGCGGTATAACGCTGCGCATCGGCGTGGGTCAGATGCGACCATTCCGGCAGTTCCAATCCCTGCAACTCCGGGTAGTCTTCAAAGTGAATGCCGGGCGCGCCGGTGCGTGCGAGCAGCACGTCCCAGGTTCTGGCGCGCGGCAGCACCTTGTTCTCGAACTCCAGATATGCCCCGGCGCTTGGCGGCCGCACGAACAGCACCTGCACGCCGCGTGCGCGCAGCGTGGTCACAGCCTTCACTGCTCGATCGATTTGTTCGTTGAGGGTTTGCCGCATTTTTTCCGGCGGCGGCGTGTCTTCGTTCGGCGTGAAATGCTGCAGCCAGATATTCCGCGCCAGCTCGCGATATTCGGGATCGTTTTCCACCTTGTCCCAGATATGCGTATTGCGGTCCATCTCGCTGACCCGCAGCTTGCGCACATCGATCCGCCACGTTTTCCCGGGGCGCGCCGGCCAATCCTGGCGCTCGAGCACGGTGGCCAGGGCGAAATCCGGATCGTCGAAGGCGAAGTACGGCTCGATGAAGTGCATCGACAGCCACTGACCAACGCGCTGCGAAGGCGTTTCCTTGAGGTAAAACTTGAACACGTCGCCGCGATAGGCATAGCCGCTGAAGAACAGATCCGGCGCGACGCCGACGAGCAGATGGCCGGTGAATTTCGGGTCTGCGGCGAGGTCTTCCATGAATATCAGCGGCGTGGTGCCTTCCAGCGCGAGCTGAATCGGACGCTTGCCCGCAAGCTTCTCCCACACATCCAGCTGCACGTCGAACAGGATGCGCGAGGCGCTGAGCAACACGGTGGCATTGCCTTCGCCGTTGTCGATGCGACGACGCTGCATCGCCCACAGGCCACCGCTATTGGCGATGGTTGGCTTGGCGCCGAATGCGCGCCAATGCCATTCCCAGGCGCCCATCAGCAAAACGAACAGCACCAGTGCGCCGAGAAAAATCCGGTTCCACGGCTGCACCGGAATATCGCGCATCGGCACCGGCTGCGCCACGCCGGGGCGATCGGCCGCGGTCAGGCGCTCGGCGCCGGATGTGCTGACGACGCGTGAGTCAGAACTGGAAATAGATGAAGGCATTGCCCTCTCCCTGTGCTGCGACGATGGCAAACGCCATCAGCGCCCAGACCGCGCAGATCGCAGCCGGGTGTGCTCGCGCAACCACGGACTCGAGCGTGCGTGCGCGCATCAGCCAGTGCGTGAGCACGATGCCGCCGACGATCGCGGCGACGAACACCAGCAACGGCGTCGCCAGAATCGGTTTGGTGCCCGCATTCATGCCGAGCATGCCGTGCAGCACGACCCAAGCCTTGCCGAAGGTCTTGGCGCGGAAGAACACCCAGGTCAGATTAACGAGCGCATAAGTCAGCAGACCAAGCGCAACGAAGGCGAGCGGGCCAGGCCTGTAGTTGCTGAAGCGCGTGCGCAGGACGCGTTCGACAGCCAGATACAAGCCGTGCAAACCGCCCCAGACGACGAAGGTCCAATTCGCGCCATGCCAGAGACCGCCGAGCAGCATCGTCGTCATCAGTGCGGCATAAGTGCGGGCCTCACCGTGACGATTGCCGCCTAGCGGGATGTACAGATAGTCGCGCAGCCATGACGACAGGGTGATATGCCAGCGTCGCCAGAAATCGGAAAAGCCGACCGCTGCGTAGGGAAAGCGGAAATTGTCCGGCATCGCGAAGCCCAGACACATTGCCGCGCCGATCGCGGTGGTCGAGTAGCCGGCGAAATCGCAGAAGATCTGGCCGCTGAACGCCAGCGTCCCGAACCAGGCATCGAGTGCGCCGGGAATCTTGTCGACGTCGTAGACTTTTTCCGCGGCGCCGGCGAGAAAACTGTCGGCGAGCACGACCTTGTTGAACAGGCCCAGCGTCATCAGCGCGAGCCCGAAGCGCAGCTGATTCGCACTGGCGCGGCGCGGTTCGGCAAACTGCGGCACCAGTTCGGTCGGGCGCATGATGGGACCTGCGACCAGATGCGGGAAGAACGTCACGAACAGCGCGTAGTCGAGGAAGTTGCGCGCCGGCACAGCGCGGCGCAAGTAGACATCCAGCGTGTACGACAAAGTGGCAAAGGTATAGAAGGATATTCCGACCGGCAGGACGATATCGGAATGCGGCGCTTGATACGCCACGCCGAGCGATGCCATCAGCGCGCTGAAGTTGTCGAGCAGGAACTGGCCATACTTGAAATAGCCAAGCATGCCGAGGTTCGCGATCACCGACAGCAGCATCCAGGCGTGACGGTGCGACTGGCGCTGCGCCTTGACCAATCCTTGCGCCGCGTACCAGTCGACCACGGTCGAGATCCACAGCAGGAACACGAACGGCGGATTCCACGCGGCGTAGAAGATATAGCTCGCGATCAGCAGATTGACTTTCTTCGTGGTCCAGCCGAACGGCATGGAATGCAACGCGAGCACAAGCGCGAAGAACACCACGAAGGTGAGTGAGTTGAAGACCATGGCTCTCCCCAAGCCCCGCCCGAACCTTGCCGGGACGGCAGGCTCTGAGCGATTTCCAGTCGCGAATCATGGACGTAATTCAGACAGATCGCAAATCGCGGCGGACCCGACGGCGCCCGCGCACCCCACTGCTACAATTGGCACCTTGATCGTTCTGCCCGGTGTCCGCCATGTCTGCTCCTGCCGTAAAACTCGACCTGGATTACACGCTCGAGCACAAATACACGCGCGCTGAAGGCCGCATTTATCTTTCGGGCGTGCAGGCTTTGGTGCGGTTGCCGCTGATGCAGCAGATGCGTGATCGCGCGGCCAATCTCAATACCGCGGGTTTCATTTCCGGCTATCGCGGCTCGCCGCTCGGCGGTTTCGATCTGGAATTGTGGAAAGCAAAAAAACACCTCAAGGCCGCGAGCATCGAATTCCAGCCCGGCCTGAACGAGGATCTTGGCGCGACGATGGTCTGGGGCACGCAGCAGGCGAATCTTTTTCCCGGCGCCAAATACGACGGCGTGTTTTCGATGTGGTACGGCAAGGGCCCGGGCGTGGACCGCTGCGGCGACGTGTTCAAGCACGGCAACGCGGCGGGTACCTCGAAGCATGGCGGTGTGCTCGCGCTCGCGGCGGACGATCACGCTTGTCGCTCGTCAACGCTGCCGCATGGATCGGAACTGGAATTCGTTTCGGCGATGATGCCGGTGCTCAATCCCGCTGGCGTTCAGGATATTCTCGACATGGGCCTGCTCGGCTGGGCCATGTCGCGCTTCACCGGACGCTGGGTCGGCTTCAAGACGATTGCGGAAACGGTTGAATCCAGCGCAAGCGTCAACGTCAATCCACATCAGCTCGACATCGTGTTACCCGAAGACTTCGAATTGCCGCCCGGCGGCTTGAACATCCGCTGGCCCGACCCGCCACTGGATCAGGAAATGCGCCTGCACCAGTACGCGGTCAAGGCCGCGATCGCGTTCGCGCGCGCAAACCGCATTGATCGCATCATGATCGATTCGCCGAAGGCGCGGCTTGGCATCATCACCACCGGCAAGAGCTATCTTGACGTACTGCAGGCGCTGGAATATCTCGGCATCGATGTGCGCGCGGCCGTCGACATCGGCATCCGCGTATACAAAGTCGGCATGACCTGGCCGCTGGAACCGGTCGGTATCCGCGAATTCGCGGCGGGTCTGGAAGACATCATCGTGGTTGAAGAGAAGCGTTCCTTCATCGAATCGCAGATGAAGGAATCCATGTACAACTGGGATCACCATACGCGGCCGTCCATCGTCGGCAAATTCGACGAGGCCAACGAATGGATTCTGCCATCCACGAACGAGCTGACGCCCGCACGCATCGCGCGTGTGATTGCCAAGCGCCTGGCGCGTTTCTTCACCAGCGATACGATCAGCGATCGCCTGAAATGGATTGCGGCCAAGGAAGCCGAGCTCGCCCTGCCGCGCGCGAATTTTCCGCGTGCTGCGCACTACTGCTCCGGCTGCCCGCACAACACCTCGACCGCCGTGCCGGAAGGTTCGCGCGCACTCGGCGGCATCGGCTGCCACTATATGGTCACCTGGATGGATCGGCGCACCGACACGTTCACGCAGATGGGCGGCGAAGGCGCCACCTGGTGCGGCCAGGCGCCGTTCACCGAAACCAGGCATGTCTTCCAGAATCTCGGTGACGGCACCTATTTCCATTCCGGCTCGCTGGCAATCCGCCAGGCGATCGCGGCGAAGGTCAATATCACCTACAAGATTCTTTACAACGACGCGGTCGCGATGACCGGCGGCCAACCGGTCGACGGCACGCTGACCGTGCCGAATATCGCGCATCAGGTGCGCAGCGAAGGCGCGCAGACGATCGTCGTGATGTCGGACGATATCGAGAAATGGTCGGATGCCTCGATCTTTCCGAGCGACGTTGAATTCATCCATCGCGATGAACTTGACGCCGTGCAGAAACGTCTGCGTGAAGTCGAAGGCACCTCCGTGTTGATCTACGATCAGACCTGCGCCACCGAAAAACGTCGCCGGCGCAAGCGCGGAAAACTTGAGGACCCGAAGAAACGCGTCTTCATCAATTCGCTGGTCTGCGAAGGTTGCGGTGATTGCGGCAAGGAATCGTTCTGCGTCTCGGTACTGCCGAAAGAAACCGAGTACGGACGCAAGCGCGAGATCGACCAGAACAGTTGCAACAAGGATTATTCCTGCGTCAAGGGCTTCTGCCCGAGCTTCGTCACCATCCACGGCGGCGGCGTGAAGAAACGCAAGCCTTCCACCAAAGTGGATTTTTCCACATTGCCGCAACCGACATTTTCCACCGATCTGGCACAGCCGTGGAATATCCTGGTCACCGGTATCGGCGGCACCGGCGTGGTCACCATCGGCGCGCTTATCGGCATGGCCGCGCATCTGGAAGGCAAGGGCGCGAGCGTGCTCGACCAGACCGGCCTCGCCCAGAAAGGCGGCGCGGTCACCTGTCATCTGCGCATCGCGCAGGCGCCGGCCGACATCCACGCCGTGCGCATTGCCGCGGGCGAGGCGGACCTCGTGCTCGGCTGCGACATGGTCGTGGTCAACGATTACTGGGCGCTGTCGAAGATCCGCGCCGAGCGCAGCAGCGTCGTGCTCAACACCTACGAG
>JANXVS010000189.1 GCA_025351555.1 Pseudomonadota bacterium
GTCGGCGTGCACGTCATCGAAGCCGGGCGTTGGAACAGCGAGGATCAGCTGGTTTGGGATGCCTTGGCGTCGACTGGCCGGCCGCGACTGCTGGTGTTGAACAAGGTGGATGCACAAAAAGACAAAAAAGCACTGTTGCCATTCCTGGCGCAGGTCGGTCAGACGCATGCCTATGACGGAGTGTTTCTGGTTTCGGCGCGCCGCCGCGATGGGCTGGCCGCACTTGAGCAGGGCATATTCGAGCGCTTGCCGATCGCTCCACCGGCATTCGCCGAGGACGAACTGACCGATCGTAGCGAACGCTTTCTCGCCGCGGAGTTGGTGCGTGAACAATTGATGCTGCGTCTTGCCCAGGAACTGCCCTACGCGACAACGGTGGAGATCGAGGAATTCCGCGATGGCGACAAGCGCATCGAGATCACGGCCACGATCTGGGTCGAACGCGAAGGCCAGAAAGCGATCGTGATCGGTGCTGGCGGAGCGCAGCTCAAGATCATCGGCAGCGCCGCGCGGCGGGCGATGGAGCAGGTATTGGAGCGCCGCGTGTTCCTGCGTCTGTGGGTCAAGGTGCGCGAAAACTGGTCGGACGACGAAGCCGCGCTTCGCCGTTTCGGTTATTCGGATTAGCGCCTGCGGCCCATGCGCGTCGATCAACAGCCTGGCTTTATCCTGCACGGTCGCGCCTATCGCGAAACCTCGCTGTTGCTGGAAGTCCTGAGCCGCGATCACGGCCGTGTCGCCCTGGTGGCGCGCGGTATGCGCCGGGAAAAGACGCGTATCCCACGTGCACTGCTGCAACCTCTGACGCCGATATATCTGAGCTGGAGCGGACGCGGCGATCTGGCTACTCTCATCGCGATCGAAGCGGCCGGCACGCCGTTCACGCTCGGCGGCGAAGCGCTGTTGTGCGCGTTGTATCTGAACGAACTCATGGCGCGCATGACGCCGCGCCACGATCCGCATCCACAACTGTTTGATGACTACGTGCAGACCTTGGCGCGCCTCGCACGCGGCGAGTCGCCGGCTTGGACGCTGCGCCGTTTCGAGCGTGATCTTCTCACCCATCTCGGCTATGGTTTGCTGCTGGAGGCCGAAGCGGAAAGCGGTGTGCCGCTGGATCCGCAAAATTATTATGGCTATCGCCACGAATTTGGACCGGTGCCATGGCACGGCACGGAGGATGGTTTGAAATTGCGCGGCGCGGCCTTGCTCGCGCTAGCGTGCGACGAACCGCCGGACGCCGAAGATCTTGCCGCACTACGGCGTCTGCTGCGCGCGCTGATCGCCCATCACCTGGATGGGGTCGGCCTGCGTGCCTGGGGAATGCTTGCGGAAGTCCGCGCGCCATTGGCGGTCGCTGGCGCTTGAGCAGCTAAGGCCGCCAGCGTCGCGCGGCATAAGTGGATAAAGTCGCCCAGTAGTGATTGCACATTTGCGGGATCGTTGCGCAAACCTCGATCCAGCTGCGCCGCAGATTCGGCCAGCGCGGTCGCGCCGCAGAATCCGCAAGAAGCGCGCAAGCGGTGCAGGCGTTCGCGCCATGTAGCCGCAGTGATGTTCGCATTTGCGTATTCAAGTTCCAATTCCAGCGCCGCCAGTTCCTGTGCCAGCAGTCCGCGCAACGCGCGCAGTGCGTCGACATCGCCGCCGATCGTAGCCAATGCCATTTCATCGTCCAGCAACCGCGTCGCCGGCATTGCATCGGTGGCTATTTGTGGAATTGTTGAAAGGTGTAAATAGGGACGAAAGGATGCTTCCAGCCGCACCAGCGTCACCGGCTTTTCGATGACGTCCACGAAGCCGGCGTTGCGCAATTGTGCGGTGATGGTTGCATCGACTTCCGCGCTGGTAGCAATGGCCGCGGTCGCGATCCCGCTAGCGCGTAGAGCCGCAAGCAGTTCAGCGCCACCCAGATCGGGCATGCGGCGGTCAAGCAGCAACAGGTCGAATAACTGCATCTGTGCCGCATTCAGGGCACCGGTGCCATCGATGA
Organism: Pseudomonadota bacterium; assembly: GCA_025351555.1. Taxonomy (GTDB): domain Bacteria; phylum Pseudomonadota; class Gammaproteobacteria; order Xanthomonadales; family Rhodanobacteraceae; genus Rudaea. Next base: position 1,994 of record JANXVS010000189.1, read on the forward strand.
CGGCGATGACCTCGCAGCCCAGATTTGTGAGCGCCACGGCGAGAAAGCGCAGGCTCACCGGATCATCGTCGGCAATCAGGATGCAAGGCATGCACAGTTGGGGTCAGGGTCGTCGTGCGCAGAATGGCGCCAGCGGCGCGCACGGTCAATCGGCACGCTGCTATCATTGCGTTTTCGCTGGCGTCCGATGTGGCGCGATCCCGGTTTTTCCTCAGCAAGACCCGAGCAGCATGGCGGGTGGGCAACTTTCGCATGACCGTTCTCGAAGCCGATATCACCGATCTTTCCCACGACGGCCGTGGTGTGGCGCATGTCAACGGCAAGGCGGTTTTCGTCGCTGGCGCTCTGACGGGCGAACATGTGAGTCTGCGTTTTACCGGCAAGCATCGGCACTACGACGAGGCAGCGGTCGAAGAAATTTTGCATGCGTCGCCAGACCGGGTGAAGCCGCGTTGCCCCCATTTTGGCGTTTGTGGTGGCTGCGCGTTGCAGCATCTTGATCCGGCCGCGCAGATTCTGGCCAAGCAGCGCGTGCTGTTGGAAAATCTGGAACGCATCGGCAAGGTGCAGCCGCAAAGCGTGCTCGCACCCTTGACCGATACACCCTGGGGCTACCGACGCAAGGCGCGGCTGAGCGTGAAGTTCGTCGAGAAGAAAGGCCGCGTGCTGGTGGGTTTCCGCGAGAGCAATGGCCGCTACGTCGCCGATATCCAGCGCTGTGAAGTGCTGCATCCGGCAGTCGGCGAGCGCATTGAGGCGATTGCAGCGCTGATTGAATCGCTGGATGGCAAACGCGATATTCCG
>JANXVS010000194.1 GCA_025351555.1 Pseudomonadota bacterium
GCAGACCAAAACACTGTCGAAGCGTCGCCGACTTGAAGGCGCTGGGGTGAATCCTTGCGCAGCAGGTGATTCAGCGCTGTCGTGTAATTGAACGCCGCAAGCTCGCCGACGGGAGCATTGGCTCCTTGATCCTTGCCGTAGGAATTGAACGATGCGCGGTTGAACGAGACGATATTCGCGCCCGACGTCTGGGCATCCCATACACCCTTGATTGCAGGATGCAGGCGTTCGATCGCATCTGGCTCGCCGCACACCAGACAAAATCCGGATTCCGAAGTCCTCGTGCTTGCGTCGGCATCTGAAGCCGTCATCCGTATCACGGCGACTACCGCGGGGCGCGCGCACACGGGCTCGTCACCGCGGTCGCGGGCAAGCCTGAATGTCAAGTTCGGATTCTTGTTTTCGATTTCCTGCCACGCGGACTCTTTGGACAGCCGATCAAGATCGGGATTGGCGAGAAACGCAAGAACTGCGGCCACACCTGGGTCGCTGAGGATTGCACTCAGCTCGGTGTGAATCAGTTCGACAAATGTCTGACGCATTTCGTCAAGACGTTTCAGGTACTCCTTTTCCTTGCCCTTTTTCTGCTTTTCCTCGAGCTTCTTCTTGTCGGGGATACCAAGGACGTATTCGGCATTGCCCCAAAGCAGATTGGCAGCGACATTGACGGATTTCTTCGCGCCTTGCGGCACGAGGAACGAACGCGCACGTTTTTTCTTGCCATCGCCGCTACTCGTATCGTCGATCTGCACCAAAGCACCCGAAGCGTCGATCACGATCACGAAGGGAATTTTCTTGTTTTCGAAGCCCTTCGGAGCAATCGATGTGTCGGTATCCGAACTGGTCGCCTGATGGGCGAACTTGCGTTCGTAATACTCATTGAGCGCTTGCAGGATCATCCGCGCACCTCCTCGCTGTCGCGCGCGGGCACATCGACCGCACCATCGCGCAGGTGTGCGCGGAAGAACAGCGGTTTTGGATCGTTGTGAGGCGGTGCGCCGAAATCCATGTCGTACAGCATCCAGCCGAGATCGCGCTTGCCGCGCAGTTCGTCTGGCGGTACAAACGGTTCGGCAGCGGGATCGATAAGCCGGAACGCGCACGAGAATTCGCGCGTGCCAAGATAAGGCTGATTGAAGCACTGGCCCTTGCGCGCGCGACGCTCGAACATTGCAGCGTATTTTGCATCCGACTCTGGCTCGCGCAGCACTTCCTGCTCGTCAGCGTTATCGAACTTGCCAACTAAATGCGGATAGTTCGGCTTGTGCCGCGCACCGTCGACCCGTTCAAAGCGAGCGTGCAGACGGTAACGTACATCGCGCAGAAACAGTCCAGCGCGCTGCTGGCGATTTTCTTCGATGTATAAACCTAAATCGCCAGTGCCCGTTTTCATCGCGCTCTTCACGCTGCCCATCGGTACCACCGCACCGACTTCGTTGCGACGCACCGACACCCAGCGGATCGGCGCACAAACCTCGATGCAGGTGACCTGCCAGCGGATGGCTGGCTTCCACAGAATTGCTTCGAAGATGGCGCGTGCGGCGGATGGCGTGATCACGTCGTAGCTGACCCGCTCAACTTTCATTTCGGGGCGAGTGAAGCAGGCGTAGTCGCCGGAAACCTCCAAACAAAATCCTGGTTGTGCCATGACTTCCTCCTTAACCCATGTAGTCGCCGGGTTTACCTTGGTCGTCCGGTAAGAGTAAACCAAACGTCTTGTCGTAACGCACGTCCAGTGCGGCCCACAATCCCGCACGTTCTTCAACATCCCGCTGCTTAAGCAACAGATCGAACTGCCTGCGTGGCACACTCACGGTGAATCGCTGCAATTTGCGCCGCGCCCAAGTCGCATTGCCGTCTTTCGCCAGCGCACCAAGCCACACATGAATCTGGCTGGCATCGTTTTCGCCGTTCGGGTGGTATGGCACGATGACACTCTCGCCATCGTCGTCGATCAGGCGGAATTTCTGTGCAGCACTGCGAAATGCGGCGCGCTCGGGTTTCAACAGATCGAGAATGCCTTCGCGATCGAATGTGCCGTCGGCATCCTGACCATAAAATCGATCGAAATAGTCGCGAAAAGTAGCCGGCGCGAGCGGATCGTTCAAACGCCCTGTCGCGCCGAGTTCGCGTGTGGTCTGCTCGCCTTGTTTCAATAACCCAGGCGGCGCGGATTGCGGCGGCACGAAGACGTGAACCTGGCCCAATCCAGGCAACTTTCCTTCGCGATTGCAGCGTCCGGCAGCTTGGGCGATGGAATCCATGCCGGCCAGGGCGCGATATACAACCGGAAAATCGATATCGACGCCAGCCTCGACGAGTTGCGTACTGATAACGCGCAACGGTCGCACGTCGTGGCCTTCGCGCTTGGCTTCCGATCGTGCCTTGATGCGCTTGATCACCGTGCTGCGATGTTCAGCACACATTAGAGCCGACAGGTGTTCTGCACCGTCTTCCGGCAGCAGCCGAAACAGATCGCGCGCGTGTTTGCGCGCATTGACGATCGTGAGCACACAGTCGTGGCTAGCAATGTCCTGCGCCAGCGTTTCCCACGGTGTCGCCTGACGGAAATCGGTTGGCAGATGGACTTCGACGCGTTTGAGTGCCTCAAATAGCGGCTCGGGTGCATCGATGATGTCGCGGGCATCATCTATTCCGTCGAACACTTTGCGTTGCGTCACCGGCTCGAAACGCGAAGCGAGCATCGGTTGCGTGGCTGTGCACAGCACGACGGTAACGCCGTAGTGCGCGACTAGCAGTTTCAGAGTACGCAGAACCGGCGCGAGAAAATCGCGCGGCAGCATTTGTGCTTCATCGAGCACAATCACGCTGTTGGTCAAATTGTGCAATTTACGGCAGCGACTGGTGCGCGCGGCGTGCAGCGATTCAAACAACTGCACATTCGTGGTAACGATCAGCGGTGCGTCCCAATTTTCCGCTGCGAGACGGTTGGCATGATCTTCCTTGCGCGCATCCACGTCGAGGTTGCTGTGATGCTCGACAATGACGTCTGCATCAAGGCATGCGAACACTTCGCGAAACACCGCTGCGGTCTGCTCGATGATGCTGGTATACGGAATTGCATAAACGACCCGTCGTTGTATACCGTGGGTCACTGCATGCCGCAATGCGAAAGCGAGCGAGGACAGGGTTTTGCCACCGCCGGTGGGTACCGTGAGCGTGAAAAACCCAGGCGGAAGCACGGCTTTTGCACGACATTGAGCGAGCACATCGGTGCGATGCCGATTGAGCATGGAAATTCCGTCAGCGTGGACTCGCGCTGCCAAGCTGGCCATATGCGCATCGAGTACAGCCAGCAGGTCGGTTAACGACGGATAGCATCCACGGTTCGCGAATTTTCCCGGATCGAAATACCGTTCTGTGTCGAGAAAATCCGCGTCGACCAGAGCCGAGAACAACATGCGCAGCCACAAGGCGAAACCATCGTGTCCCCCGGGAAACCCTGACTTTGGCAACCCTCCTGCGAGAATATCTGGCGGAATTGTTTGCGCCAATGCTTCTGCGTATTCACGTTTTGCATCATCGCTCGCCAAACGCGCTTTGAGGCTCGCGCCTGCGCCATCAGATGGCTCGTAGTCAGGCAAGCCGGCATGATGCCCAGCGATCAAAAACGCCAACAGGCTGCCGTGTTGCACGCCAAGCGTTTTGATCGCATGCAATGCACCCGCAGCCGAATGCGTTTTATCGCTACCAACCACGCGGCCTTCGATATGCGCATCTGCACCGGATGCCTGTCTGATATAGCGCTGAAACCCCTGCCGATACTTGCCCAGGTCATGCCAACGCCCGGCAAGCTCTGCCCAATCCGCACTGTCGAAAGTCGACGCGAAGTCCTTTGCGAGCCGCGCGACTTCGCACAGATGTTCGCAAAGCAGATGCGGTGGTTCGGGCGAAACATTGCCGGCCAATGGTCTGACGTGTGCCCAAGATTCCAATGGCCTTTCCTCCCATCGAGGATTACAGCTTACTTGTATTTTGTCTCACCAGCTGAGATTCGCCGCAACGCCAATACGGTCGCTGTCCAGGGCAAAGCTGGACGATGCATCGCATAGTATTTGCAGCACCTCACCCCACTCCGGCATGATGCGCCAACTCTTACCCGGTGCCGCCATGTCCCAAACAGACGTCGCCACCGCGAATCCGCCGACACTAGTCAACTGCGCCGCATGCTTTGTCATGGGTAAGCTGCCCGCCGTCAACTGCCGCACCTGCGCGCATGCGACGCCCGAACTGGACGGGAAGGCACGCTGGTCGTGCGCATCCCACAAGCGCGACTTGCGCGAGCGCTTTGACGGGCGACTGGTCGAGCCAGGTTCATTGCTCGCGCCGCAGCGCCTCGCGTTCGCGCGCGGGAGGGTGGCGTGATGGCGCTACTTGCGCAGCCAGTGTTCGCGATCAGTGCCCGGAGACAGCCATATCTTGCCATCCTTCGGCGCCGCCCACGGATTGCCGAATGCTTTGGCGTGCGGCAACCCGGTATCATCGGCGTTGATGCACAAGCGCCGACGAACGGCCGCGCGCTCGCGCCCATGCTCGTCCGCCTTGAACGGCTTGTCGCTGCGCGCCGTGGTGATGCCAATGATCGGCGTCTTGCGGCAACTACGGCTCACAGCGCGAACCGCTCGCGCAGCATCGTGTTCACGCGCGTCTGCCAGCCGGCGCCGGTGGCGCGCAACACGGTCAATACGTCCGGATCGAGCCGCAGCTTGACGGCCACCTTGGCGTTGGCCTTGGTGCTGCCGACGGGACGCCCGCGCTTGCGCGCCGCGATCATCGCAGGGGTGTGGACTGCGGCATATTCGCCGCGCTGCGCCAGGTCGATGCTGCGCAGCAGTGCCGACTGGAACTCAACCATTTCAGGATCACGCTTAGCCATTGAACCGCTCCTTGATCTTCGCCAGAAACGAGGCGGGCAGGTTGTCGAACTTTGCCTTGGCGTACACCAGCAAAAGCACCACTTCGCCGCGCGACAAGCGCAGGAAGTAGATCACTCGCGCGCCGCCGCGTTTGCCCATGCCAGCGCGCGACCAGCGCACCTTCCGGCAACTGCCCGTGCCGGATATCACGTCGCCGGCTTCGGGATTGGCCGCAATCCAGTCGATGAAGGCCTCGCGTTCGACATCCGGCCAGACCTTGGCCGCCCATACGCGGAATTCACCGGTTTCGATAACGGTCAACATGTATTAAATGTACACCCATATAATGTGATCGTCAACCCCGTTGTTGCGAGCTTTTAGAATTGTCCGGCCCTTCGTCGCGCTGGGAACACCCCATCGCCCTGCGATTGCAGTCGCGCACCCCACTCCGGCATGATGCGCCAACTCTTACCCGTTGCCGCCATGCCCTACACAGACGCCGCCACCGCGAATTCCCCCATGTTGGTCAATTGCATCGTCTATGGCAGCGACGGCCGCAAGTTGCGCGACATTGGTCTCGACGAGATCGGCGAGGCGCTGAAGGATCCGAAGCATTTCGTCTGGGTGGGATTGCACGAACCGGATCAGGCCCTGCTGGACAAGCTGCAACAGCAATTCGGCCTGCATGAGCTGGCGATCGAGGACGCCCACCGCGCCCATCAGCGCACCAAGATCGAGGTCTATGGCGATTCCGTGTTCATCGCCGTGCACACCGCGCAGATGGAGCAGGACAAGATCGAGTTCGGCGAGACACACCTGTTTCTCGGCCGCAATTATCTGGTCAGCGTGCGCCACGGCGCGTCGCTGTCGTACGCGCAGGCGCGGCGCTGCTGCGAATCCACGCCGGCGCTGCTGGCGCTCGGTCCGAGCTATGCGCTGTACTCGGTGCTCGATTTCATCGTCGACAACTACATGCCGATCGTCGACCACTTCCGCATCCGCCTGCAGGAACTCGAACACGCCATTCTCGGCGGCGACTTCAAGCAGCGCACGATTGTACATTTATACGAGTTGAAAAAGGAGCTCGTGCGGATGCGTCTCGCGGTGACGCCATTGCAAGACATTTTGAGCCAGCTCGTGCGGCTGTATCC
>JANXVS010000217.1 GCA_025351555.1 Pseudomonadota bacterium
CTGGTGCGCATCGTCGCCACCGGCGTCTGCCATACCGATGCCTTCACGTTGTCCGGCGCGGATCCGGAAGGTCTGTTTCCCGCGATCCTCGGTCACGAAGGTGGCGGCATCGTTGAGGAAGTCGGTGCGGGCGTGACTTCCGTCAAGCCTGGCGATCACGTCATTCCGCTATACACACCGGAATGTGGAAAGTGCAAATTTTGTACTTCCGGCAAGACCAATCTGTGCCAGGCGATCCGCGCCACGCAGGGCAAGGGCCTGATGCCGGACGGCACCTCGCGCTTCTCGATCAAGGGCAAGCCGGTGCTGCACTACATGGGCACCAGCACGTTTTCCGAATACACCGTGCTGCCGGAAATCGCACTTGCCAAGATCAATCCACTGGCGCCGCTCGACAAGGTCTGTCTGCTTGGTTGTGGCATAACGACCGGCATCGGCGCGGTGCTGAACACGGCCAAGGTCACGCCGGGGTCGAGCGTGGCCGTGTTTGGTCTCGGCGGCATCGGCCTGTCGGTGGTGCAGGGCGCGGTGATGGCGAAGGCCGGGCGCATTATCGCCGTCGACATGAATCCGGCGAAGTTCGAGATGGCGCGCGCGCTCGGCGCGACCGATGTCGTCAATCCGCGCGAGTACGATCGGCCGATCCAGCAAGTCATCGTCGATCTGACCGATGGCGGGGTGGATTACTCATTCGAGTGCATCGGCAATGTTGGCGTGATGCGCTCGGCGCTGGAGTGTTGCCACAAGGGTTGGGGCGAATCGATCATCATCGGCGTCGCCGGCGCCGGCCAGGAAATATCGACGCGCCCATTCCAGCTTGTCACCGGCCGTGTCTGGCGCGGCTCGGCCTTCGGCGGCGTGAAAGGGCGCTCGCACCTGCCCGGTTATGTGGATCGGTATCTGGCCGGCGAAATCAAGATCGACGAAATGGTCAGCGCCGTGTTGCCGCTGGAAAAAATCAACGAAGCATTCGATTTGATGCACGATGGCAAGGTGATCCGTTCGGTGATCAAATACTGAGCGCAGTCCATTACTTCAGACGAGGGTAGGCATATGATTTCCATTCATCCATCAGTTGATAACGGTGTCAAAGCGGGCGCGAAGGATTTCGCCGGGGGCACCCTGGTGTGTCAGTGCGCCACCGATCCGGTCGAAGTCACGGTGGCGGCCAATTCCGCCCACAATCACGTTTGCGGCTGCACCAAGTGCTGGAAGCCGAAAGGCGCATTGTTCTCGGTCGTCGCGGTGGTCCCGCGCGACAAGGTCAGTGTGACCAGGAACGCCAACAAGCTCAAAGTCGTCGATCCGTCGGCGACCATTCAGCGCCATGCCTGTATCGGTTGCGGCGTGCATATGTACTTGCGCATCGAAAAGGATCACGCATTCCACGGCCTGGATTTCATCCACACCGAGCTGTCACCGCAAACCGGCTGGTCGGCGCCGGGTTTCGCAGGTTTCGTCTCCTCGATCATCGAATCGGGTGCGGATCCGGCAAAGATGGGTGAGATTCGCGGAAGACTGAATGAACTGGGCCTTGAAACCTACGACTGCCTGACCCCCCCGCTGATGGATGCGCTGGCAACGCACGCGGCCAAGCAATCGGGCATGCTCAAGAGCTGAAGCCTTCTGCGGCGTCCTCGTAGTCCGCCGGCGCGGTGGCATCGCTGCCGCGCTCTGCGCCGCGCGCATTGGCGGTCATTCCGTTGACAATCAGGGTGATCAGCGCGGCGATGGCGATATTCGCGATCAGCGCGATCAGGCCGATGTAAACCGCGCCGATGCCGGGCAACCGAAACACGGGTTTCATGCCTTGCGACCAGCTCAGCCCCGTGCCGAGCACCATGCCGGACGCCCAGCCGATCAGCAAGGCATTCGAGTTGAACCAGCGCGTGTACAGACCGAGCACAACCGTCGGCAAGGTTTGCAGGATCCAGATGCCGCCGAGCAGTTGCAAATCGATCGCGAACTGCAAGGGCAGAAACAGGACGAAGACCAGGGCGCCAAACTTCACGATCAGCGACGTGATCTTTGCGACTTGCGATTCCTGCGCCGGCGTCATGTTGCGATTGATGTACGGCCGCCAGATATTGCGCGTGACCAGATTCGCCGCGCCGATCGACATGATCGCCGCCGGCACCAGGGCGCCGAGCGCGATCGCGGCGAAGCAGAATCCGGCAAACCACTCGGGAAAACTGGCGAGGATCAGCGCCGGCACGATCGCCGTACCCTTTGCTTCGACGTGCGCCGCGATCGCCATATAGCCCATCAGCGCGATCAGACCGAGTGCGATGCTGTAGGCCGGCAGCAACATCGCATTGCGCCGGATCGTGTTGCTGCTCGACGCCGCGAGCGTTCCCGTTACCGCGTGCGGATACAGGAACAACGCGAACGCCGAACCCAGCGCGAGGGAGGCGAACGGCATGGCTTGTCCCGCACCGAGCAGGATGCTCGTGGCGCCGCCCTTCGCAGTGAACGCCTGCTCGGCGGCGGCGAATACCGCGCCGTAGCCGCCGAGCTGGGCCGGGATGATGATGACCGCGGCGATCACGAAGACATAGACCATTGCGTCCTTGACGAAGGCGATCAGCGCGGGCGCACGCAAGCCGCTGGTATACGTGTATACGGCGAGTACGACGAAGGCGACAGCCAGGGCGATTTCGGCACCGTCGCGAATGCCGCCGAAGCCCATCGCCTCGAACACCACCTGCATGCCGACCAGTTGCAGCGCGATATAGGGCATGGTCGCGAGCACGCCGGTAAGCGCAACCGCGAGTGCCAGCCAGCGATTGCCATAACGGCCGTGGACGAAGTCCGCGGCGGTAACGTAGTTGTGGCGCCGGCACACATTCCACAGGCGCGGCATCACCACGAAAAATATCGGCCAGGCGATGATCGTGTACGGTACCGCGAAGAAACCGTAGGCGCCGACCGCGAACACCAGCGCCGGCACCGCGACCATCGTGTACGCGGTATACAAATCCCCGCCGAGCAGAAACCAGGTGATGATCGTGCCAAAGCGGCGCCCGCCGAGCCCCCATTCGTGCAGATGGTTCAGATCCGCCTTCTTCCAGCGCGCCGCGACAAAGCCCAGCAGGGTCACCAGCGCAAAGAAGAACGCGAATACGGTCCACGCGACCCAATGCACGGCGCCGCTCATGCACGCCGGCCCCGGTAGACGATCCAGATCAGCAGCGGCGTCAGCAGCAGCCACAAGAACAAATACCAGTAGAAGAACGGAAAGCCCCACAGGCTCGGTTCGCGCGCGTTGTACAGCGGCACCATCAGGGTGGCGACGAACGGAATCAACAGCAGCAGGCGGCGCACGGTCGGATTCCTACAGCCATTTCGCGCGCCGCAATAAAATGTACAGGATTATACAAATTGCCGAAGTGAGGCCGACCGTGATCGGGTAGGCATACGCCATACCAAGCTCGGGCATATCATGGAAGTTCATGCCGTACCAGCTCGCAATCATCATCGGTGCGGTCAGCAGCAGGCCCCAGCCGGCGATGCGCTTGAACGCGTCGTTCTGGGCAATGCCGACCAGGCCGAGGTTGACGTCCATCGCCGCAGTGAGCATCTCGCGCATGGTGTCGGCGCTTTCGTTGATGCGCGTGGCGTGATCGCCGACATCGCGGAAATACGGCCGCACCTCGTCGCGGATCAGGCCCGGATACAGGCGCACGAGCTGGCTCAGGATATCCTGCAGCGGCGTCA
>JANXVS010000256.1 GCA_025351555.1 Pseudomonadota bacterium
GTCGAGCGACCCGCTGTGCGGTGGCGCGCAGATCAGCGTGCGAACAGCCTACATCCATGCCTTGCTGTTTGCGCTGTGCAACCCCTATCGTTTCACTCAGCGGGAAAACAGCGATATCCATGGCCTGACCCAAATCTGGGCCACGCATTGCCAATTGCGCGAAGGCCGCGCGCCGGCCGGCGCGATCGCGATCCGCACCGACAGCGATCAGAGCTTGGGTTACCTGCCGGAAGAACGCGAGAGCCCAGGCGACGGGCTTTGGGCACTGGAAATCAGCGCGCTGCAACGTTTTCTGGAAGGCCAGTTGGCGATGTTGCCGCCTGGCCTGGAAACGACCCAGTTCCGGCGCAAGGGTGGGCCGACGATGGCTGTGGATGTGGCCTTGGTCGAGCGGCTCATGCGCGTCTGGGACAACGGGGCCGAGCGTAGCCAGCAACGTCTTGCCGCGGGACATCAGCTTGATAGTGTGATCGGTCTGCACGACCTGCATTACGTGCTCGCTGGCAACCAGGATTTCGATACCTTTCTGCGCAAGACGCGCGGTGTGGCGATCAGCCTGCACGAAAACGACCGTGTCGCGTCCTGGGCCTCAGGTGCAGCCGCTGGGCCGGCGAGAGTCAAGCATCTGCCGGTCAAGGTGCTTGATCAAAGCCTGGGCGGTTACCGACTGGTATGGGAAAAGGTCGACGGCATGCGGGTCAAAGTCGGCGAACTGCTGGGACTGGCTCCGTTGGCCGATGATGGCGAAATACAGGACTGGATGATCGGCGCCATCCGCTGGTTGCGCATCGAGGCTTCCGGCGCACTCGATGCGGGTGTGGAGTTGCTGGCGCGGCGCGCGTTGCCAGTTGGCCTGCGCACTTTCGATGCGCAGAACGTGCCGCGCAGCGCGATGCGCGGCGTGTTGCTGGAGACACTCAATAGTGACGACGAGTCTGTTGCGGGAAGCTCGATCCTGACACCGCATCTGTTTGATCGCGACGCCAGCGAGATCGAACTGACGCGTCCGGCGGATCCGTTTGGCTGGGCGGCAGAAGCCGTCGTGGAAACCCTCGGGGACGTGCGCGTGAGCGAAAACGGCGGCGGCTACCTGCGCGTTGATATTGCGCGCACGGCGAATGCGAATGCCGCAAGTTCGCCGCCGAGCGCGGCGAATGATGATCAGCAACGGCATCCCGGCGATTCTGCTCTGGCTTGAGTTTGCGCCGCCGCGACTTGACGCCAGCCACCCAAACGGGTGAACTGGCGCATTGCAGCAAAGCCGGAAACAGCATGCGTTTGCCCAGCCAAGCCACGGGTCCCTTGCCGCGGCGCCAATCCATTTCCGTACGCATCGGCAGCATCGACGTCGGCGCGGGCGCGCCTGTGGTCGTGCAATCGATGACCAATACCGACACCGCCGATATCGCCGGCACGACGAAACAAGTCGCGGAACTCGCGCGCGCAGGTTCGGAGCTGGTGCGCATCACGGTGAACACCGCCGAAGCCGCCGCCGCGGTGCCGAAGATTCGCGAGCGCTTGGACATGATGGGCGTGTCGGTTCCGTTGATCGGCGATTTCCATTACAACGGGCATCAGTTGCTCAGCGCGGAACCTGCTTGTGCGCAAGCGCTGGCAAAATACCGTATCAATCCCGGCAACGTCGGCTTCGGCAAGAAGCGCGATGTGCAATTTTCCACAATAATCGAATTCGCGCTGAAATACGAAAAACCGGTACGCATCGGTGCGAACTGGGGCTCGCTCGACCAGTTAATGATGACGGCGCTGATGGACGAAAATCACACGCGATCCGAGCCTTGGGATGCGGCGCATGTCGCCCGCGAGGCGTTGATCCGTTCAGCCTTGGATTCGGCTGCGCGTGCCGAAGAATTAGGATTAACAAGAGATCGTATCTTATTGTCTTGCAAGGTGTCTGGTGTGCAGGAGTTGATCGCGGTTTATCGCGATCTTGGTGCGCGCTGCGACTATGCGCTGCACCTGGGGTTGACCGAAGCCGGCATGGGCAGCAAGGGTATCGTCGCATCGAGCGCGGCTCTGGCCGTGCTGCTGCAGGAGGGCATCGGCGACACCATCCGCATCTCGCTCACGCCGGAACCGAATGAATCGCGCACGCGTGAAGTCATCGTCGCCCAGGAGTTGCTGCAGACGCTTGGGCTCCGCGCATTCACGCCGCTGGTTACGGCATGCCCGGGTTGCGGTCGCACCACATCGAGCCTGTTTCAGGAATTGGCCAAGACCGTGCAGGAACACGTGCGCGCAAAGATGCCGGAATGGCGCATCAAATACGACGGCGTGGAGAATCTCACCCTCGCGGTGATGGGTTGTGTGGTCAACGGGCCCGGCGAATCCAAGCACGCCGATATCGGCATCTCATTGCCCGGCACCGGCGAAGCACCGGCGGCGCCGGTGTTCATCGACGGCGTCAAGACCCTTACCTTGCGCGGCGAGAATATCGCGCGGGACTTTGTCGGCCTGATCGAGGACTATGTGGCGCGCAAATACGTCGCGCGCCACTGAAGTTGGGTCATGAAAAACGGACAGCACATGCCTGACACACCACCACCATTCGTGGTTGCCATCCCGGCCCGCTATGGATCGACGCGCCTGCCGGGCAAGCCGTTACAGTTGATTGGCGGTGAACCGCTAGTGCTGCATGTGGCGCGGCGTGCCTTGGCCGCCGGTGCGACCGCGGTCGTCGTCGCCACAGATGACCAGCGCATCGCCGACGCCCTGTGCGACCGCGGCGTGAGCGTGGCGATGACGCGTGCCGATCACGCTTCCGGCAGCGATCGCCTGGCCGAATGCGCTGAACAACTACGCTGGCCGGACGAGGCGATCGTGGTGAATCTGCAGGGCGACGAGCCGCTGGCGCCGGCAAGCGGAATCCGAGCGGTCGCTGCTGCACTGGCGGCCAGCGATGCGCCGATGGCGACACTGGCGACACCGATCGGAAATGTGGAAGAGTTGCTTAGTCCACATTGCGTCAAAGTCGTGGCTTCGATCG
>JANXVS010000263.1 GCA_025351555.1 Pseudomonadota bacterium
CGACGCCGCCATGCGCCGCCAGGCGTTCGCCGATCGCCTTCGCGCCGGTTTCGGTGGTCGCCGTGCCGATACCTTTCGCGCCATTGGCAGCGAGCGTGTCGGCAATTGCAGCACCAATGCCACGGCTGGCGCCGGTGACAAGAGCAATTTCGCCATGAAGGATTCCGCTCATTTCCAATCCCGTATTGTTTGCTGGATATCCGCCGGCGCGCCAATGGCGCGGCCATCCAGTGTGCGCTCGATACGCTTGAGCAAGCCTGTCAGCACCTTGCCCGGACCGCACTCTGCCACACGCGTTGCTCCGCGTGCTGCCAGCGCATGCACGCTCTCGGTCCAGCGCACGGGTCGATAAAGCTGGCGCGCCAAGGCCGCACGGATTTCCTCGACATCAGCATAAGACTTGGCTTCAGCATTCTGAATTATCGGGATATTCGGTGCCAACCATGAGATCGTTTCGAACTGCTGTGCAAGCTGATCAGCGGCCTGCCGCATCAGCGCGCAATGCGAGGGCACACTCACCGTCAATTTGACCGCCTTGCGCACGCCGAGCTCGGCCAGCCGCGCCAGTGCGCGGTCGACCGCTTCGGTATTGCCCGCTATCACGAGTTGACCGGGCGCATTGTAATTGGCCGGCGCGACGACTTGGGTCTGGGCCACCTCAGCGCAGACTTGCGCGATCTGCGCATCATCGCCGCCGAGAATCGCGGCCATCGCGCCGACGCCCTGCGGCACCGCCGCCTGCATCAGGCGACCACGTGTGGCCACAAGCCGCGCGGCGTCGACCAGCGACAGACTGCCGGCACAGACCAAGGCGGTATATTCGCCGAGGCTATGTCCAGCCAACGTTGCCGGCGTGCCACCGCCGAGTTCCTGCCACACGCGCCACACGGCCACGCCCGCGGCAAGCAAGGCTGGCTGGGTGTTTTCGGTGCGGTTCAGTGCTTCTTCCGGCCCATCCTGGGATACAGCCCACAGATCGACTCCGGCGCCGCCAGAGGCTTCCGCGAAAGTCTCACCGACGACGGAAAATTCCGAGGCCAGTTCCGCGAGCATGCCGAGCGATTGCGAGCCCTGGCCAGGAAAAACAAAAGCGAGATTGCCTGCCTGCATGATTGATCCGGCACTGTCTTAAGTGAATTGGAAAGTCGGGGGTGTGCGTGCGTTAGTACTTGAGCAGCGCCGAACCCCAGGTGAACCCGCCACCGAAGGCTTCCAGCAGCAGCAGCTGGCCGCGCTTGATCTTGCCCGAACGCACGCCGTGATCCAGCGCGAGCGGCACCGAACCTGACGAGGTGTTGCCGTGTTTGTCCACGGTGACGATGACACGCTCCATCGGCATATCCAGACGCTTGGCCGTGGCCTGGATGATGCGCAGATTGGCCTGGTGCGGGATCAGCCAATCGATTGCGTGACGATCCAGACCATTGGCTTCCAGCGTTTCTTCAACGACGCGATCCAGGGTCTTGACCGCCACCTTGAACACGTCGGCGCCCTGCATCAGCACGCGCACGCCGGCGTTTTTTTCTTCAGGCTTGAAGCCCACGGATACGCCAACCGGATTCCACAGCAATTCCTTGTGACCGCCATCCGCATGCAGATGCGTGGACAGGATGCCGGGTTCTTCCGAAGCCTTGAGCACCACCGCACCAGCGCCGTCACCAAAAAGTACACAAGTGGAACGATCCGACCAGTCGAGCATGCGCGACAGCGTCTCTGCGCCGACCACGAGCGCGGTTTTCACTGTGCCTGAGCGGATGAATTTGTCCGCGACCGACAGCGCGTAGATAAAACCCGAACAGGCCGCGTTGACATCGAACGCCGCGCAGCCGTTGGCGCCCAGACGATGCTGGAGCAAACAGGCAGTCGATGGGAAAATGAGGTCAGGCGTGGTCGTGCCGACGACGATCAGTTCGATTTCCCCGGGTGTGACGCCGGCCGATTCCATCGCCACGCGTGCCGCACCTTCGGCCAGATCGCAGGTGGTCTGGCCGTCGGCCGCAATATGGCGCTGGCGGATGCCCGTGCGCGACGCGATCCATTCGTCGCTGGTGTCGACCAGCTTTTCGAGCTCGGCGTTGGTGACGATCCGTTCCGGCAGGCAGCTGCCGGTTCCGGCGATACGTGCGTAAATCAGAGTGGAATCCCCCGCGTCAGACGGACGAACGCCAGCCGGCGCCTGGGCGCCGGGTCGTTCGTCAAACCATTCCGGTCATGTCGCAAATGAACGCTCGCGCGACGCGCTCAACCCTTTCAGGTCAGGCTGCTC
>JANXVS010000264.1 GCA_025351555.1 Pseudomonadota bacterium
CCGGCAGCGCCGTACCAGTGATCGTCGAGGTGTTGTTGCCGGGATTTGGGTCGGTGACGCCATTGGGTGGCGCGACGCTGGCGGTGTTGGAGACGTCCGCCCCGTTGGGAGCGGTACCGGTTATCGTGATCGTCACGCTGCTGTTCGCCGGGAATGTTGGCACGGCACCGCTGACGTCGTTGCCACTTACATTGGGCGTGGCGCAAACGGCGGCCCCACTCGTGACGCTACAGGATGGAGAACCGACCAAAGTCACGGTCGCCGGCACCATGTCATCGTACGTGGCGGCATCGGCGGAGTCGGGACCGGCATTGCTGATCAGCAAGGTGTAGGTGATCTGATTGCCGCTGATCACAATGCCCTTGACCATGGATACATCAGCGCCGGGGGTCACCACCGTTGCCGGCACGCTGGCAGAACCACCTTGGCACTTGGCATTCGGAACCGCATTCACATTGGCGGTACTGGTGCAAGCGGTAGGATTGACTGCATACGTCAAGGTATACGGAATCTGCAAGGTTTGGCCTGCAATGGGTCCACACATCACCGTAATATTGTTTATCGTCGCATCGCTGGTGCCGGCTGTAGCGCCTGCTGGCGTACCACCGTTGAAGTCTCCGCAGGCATTGCTGCCGGAGCCAGACGTGTCGTCGAACCAGGGCGGAGGCGTTTTCGGAAAAATGGCCACCGAACACGTTTTGCCGGCATCGTTCACTTGCGGATCATTACCCTGCTCGCCAATGAAAAATCCGAGATCATCGCGGGTGGAAGCTGAGATTATTGTCGCTACCACGCTGAGTGTAATCGTTTGACCGTGCACGCAACTGGCGACCGAGGGATTAGTCAAGTTGACGATCGTGGTGAAGTCTTTGGCCGTACAACCCGAACCCGTACCGCCGGCGCGGGTTCCCGCACAGCTCAGGCCATTGTTAGCCGTGACCGTTATCGGGTTCGTTTGCGCCTGCGCTGTCGACTGCAACGCCAACAAGGCCACGGCCAAGCATGCCGCGCGGCCACAGCTCACGGTAAATCGCTTCGGCGCGAACCGCGCCACGGATTGCTTGAACATGGTGTACCCCTGTTTTGATGTGCTTAGGCGCAACGTGCCGTGCTGCGCACGTCATGCATCGGCGGCGTACGCTAACATAATCGCGGTTTCGCAACCATCGCGCTCTGTTTGGCGCGGATGTTTCACCCTATTAGACTTGCGCTATCGCTCGATGGAATGTTGCGGATCTGCGATCCACCCGCTCCACGACGGTGCATAGATGCGCGAGCCGGTCAGGCCGGCATGTTCCATCGCCAGCAGATTGTGGCAGGCGGTGACGCCGGAGCCGCACATATTGACGACGTCGCCCGGCGCATGTGCTCCGAGCAGGGCGTCAAATTCCGTGCGCAATTCGCCGGCCGACTTGAAGTGGCCATCGGCGGCGAGATTGTCGGAGAACGGCCGATTGCGTGCGCCGGGAACATGCCCGGCGACCGCATCGATCGGTTCGACTTCGCCGCGATAGCGCGGGGCGGCGCGCGCGTCGATCAGGAGCATTTGTGGATTTTGCAGCATTTTCGACAACGCGTCGGTGTAGACGATTTGCTCTGGATCAAATGCCACCGCAACCTGGGTTGGCGTACGCTGCGGAATGTCCGCATTCAACGGCAATCCTGCTGCCGTCCACGCTTGCAGACCGCCGTCAAGCACGCCGACATTGCGCGCACCCACGAGGCGCAGCATCCACCACAGCCGCGCGGCAGCCAACGCGCCGTTCGCGCTGTCATAGGCGACGACCGGTGTATCCGGCGTCCAGCCCCAGCGCGCGAGGACGGCAGAAAATGCCGCCGCATCGGGCAACGGATGGCGGCCAAGCCCCTGTTTGGACAAATCCGACAGATCTTGCTCGAGGTTGGCATAGACCGCGCCGGGAATATGGCCTTGCGCGTACTCGCGTGCGCCGCGGGTGCGATCGGCCAAATCAACGCGGCAATCCACAACGAGAACGTCACTTGCGCCGATCGAACCGGCCAATGTTTGCACATCGATCAGGGTTCGCAGATTCATGTCACCGCCTCCATCCGCCGCACCAGGCTCAGCAGCATCGCCGCCGTCGCGCCCCAGATATTTTTCTCATCATGGCGAAATTCAAAAATCTCGCGCGGGCGACCGCGGTAGTCAATGCGGCGTCGGCGCAAGTTGGCCGAATCAAGAAAGAACGCCAGTGGCACTTCAAAAACCTCGGCAACTTCCCGTGGATCGGGCACCGCCCGGTACGCCGGATCGACGTCGGCGACGACCGGCGTCACGCAGTAACCGCTGATGGTTTCAAAACAATCCAGATAGCCGAATGGCTGCACCAAGGCCGGCTCGATGCCGACTTCTTCCTGGGTCTCGCGCAACGCGGCGGCGACAGCATCACGATCCGCCGGCTCGATGCCGCCGCCGGGAAAGCTGATCTGCCCGGCATGCTGCGTCAGCCCCTCGGTGCGCTGGGTGAACAGCACCGCCAGCCCATCCGCGCGCTCGATGATCGGCACAAGCACGGCGGCGCGGCGCAGAGTAGCGGTAGCGATCAGATCATGCAGTTCGGCGTGATTCCAGCCTGGAGCGGACGGCGGGTCGTCCAGCTTCCGCACCGCCCGGCGCAGGCGTAGCGCGAGCGCGGTGCCGGCGATATTCACTTGCCTGCTTCTTGCGGCGCGCGTAGCGGCAGTATCTCGTGCATCAGTTGCGCACGCTCGGCATCGGTGTAGTACATCCACTGTGCGATCTCGCCGGCCGTACGATGACAGCCCGAGCAAAGCCCATCCACATCGATGGCACAGATGCCAATGCACGGGCTGAGCATGGCTTTTGGCGGGGTCTTTGGCAGGGATGGAAATAACATGAGGAAGATAGGAATTTCTCAGTATTCTTGGTAGATTAGCGCGGTTTTCTTATCTAAAACTTTAACTATGCTTGCATTGGCGACCAAGGTCGTGGCCGATTATGGCAAGGTGTTGGCCCGGGTGCAGCCGGGCCTGCATGGCTTGCCGGAATCGCTGTTGCCGCATTCGCGCGCGCAGATCCGCACCGCGATCTTCATGCTGCTGGAGAATCTGGAGCCGGAACACACCGCTCTCAAGGAGAGCCT
>JANXVS010000271.1 GCA_025351555.1 Pseudomonadota bacterium
CATAGGTCATTCCAACAGCTGACCGCTTCAGCACACCCCCGCGGTTTCCTCCATCGAGGATTGTCCAACACCTGCCCATCCGACGCCGCCGCGCTCGGACAGTTCAGCGCACGCGGGCAGGCGTCGAACAATCCTTAACAAAAACGGAAGCTGACCGGTCGCGACCGGTGCCAAAGTTGTGTTCCGTGCAGGCGTCGTTGTCCTGTATGGACAGCGGTGCCTCGGTTTGCAAAACGACGGCACAACCACCACGACAGGCATCATCGGAACCATGAAATTTGAGCATGCGCCGCTGTTGCCCGACCTGTTGGTGCTGCCGCGGCAACACCAGCGCGAGCGGCACGCAAATTCAGGGCAGGTGGTCAGATCCAATCGGTACGGACGGCAAAGTCCTCAAGAATACGCACCTGAGGAGCAAATCTTGGTGTGCCTAGGTCGAGAAGCCTCAAATCGCTTCGGCGATCACCTGCCCCAATGCCCTGCGGTGCCCGTGTGATGGTCGTTCTGTGACAGAACCAGTGCCTGGGTCGCGACCTAAGCAACGCGGGTTGCTTTGCTAGGTATGTGCCTAGGTCGCTTTTTTCACGAAGCGCTGCAGGTTTTTGCCACAGAACCTGCCACAAACGTGTCACAGGGGAAAATTGCCGATGAGCCCGGATCGGGTCGGTCGTGTTCACTAATCGACTGAATCGGCGGCTGTGACAGTTCGAGTGTCACAAAAAACCCCGCGACGATGGCGGGGTTTTTGTTGGTTGATCAAGGAGTTCTGGTGGCTAGAGGCGGGATCGAACCGCCGACCTCAGCATTATGAGTGCCGCGCTCTAACCGTCTGAGCTACCTAGCCGAAGGGGCGGGATTATACACGTGGACCTAGGCATTATGAGTGCCGCGCTCTAACCAGCTGAGCTACATAGCCGCGTCGAACAAAAGGGGGCGTGATTGTTCGTATTGCGTTGCCTGCTGTCAAGCTCGGCAAGTCCGACAACGCCTCTAGTGCGCCCAGCGCCTTGCCGAGTCAGCGCCAGCTATGGAAAAATCAGCGCCAGAAGGTTTTGGAGTTTGCGCGTGATCGATCCCGATGGCTACCGCCCGAATGTAGGCATCATCCTGTTGCGTGAGGACGGCCACGTATTCTGGGCACGCCGCTCCTTCCGCGACGGCTGGCAGTTTCCGCAGGGCGGCATGAACAGCGACGAAACCCCGCTCGAGGCGATGTACCGCGAGTTGCATGAAGAAACCGGGTTGCGGCCGGAACACGTGCAAGTGCTCGGCGCCACCCCCGGCTGGTTGCGTTACCGCTTGCCGCGCCGCTATGTCCGGCACAATGAAAAGCCCTTGTGCATCGGCCAGAAACAGGTGTGGTTCCTGTTGCGATTCCTCGGCGATGAGTCGCAGGTGCGGCTGGATCTGACCGAGAAACCCGAATTTGATCTGTGGCGCTGGGTCGATTTCTGGTATCCGGCCGCGCATGTCGTGCAGTTCAAGCGCTCGGTTTACGAGCGCGCGTTGCGCCATCTGGCACCGTTGGCGGAAGGGCTTTGCCAATTGCCGCTGATGCAGATGCGCTCGTTGGTCGATGACCTGGGCGACATCGAGCTGGCGATCGACGCCTGTTGATGCCAGAAACTACACCGCGCTTTTAGCCAGCAGCGAATTCAGCTCCACCGTCACACGCGCAAATGTGCGTTTAATCTGGGCCACGACGATCGGCGCTTCGTTGCCTAAAGTCCCTGAGCGCGCGCCGTGCTCCAGGCGCTTGGCCAGTTCCGACAAACCCAGCGCGCCGAGGTTGGCGCTGGTGGATTTGAGCGAGTGCGAGGGTGCGATCAAGCCTTCGTTATCGCCGCGCGCTGCCGCCTGATCCAACGCCGCCAGGGCTTTGGGGGTGTCTTCAAGATAGACCTGCACCAGCTCGGTGAATTCGTCGCCCATCACATCCAGCAGGTCGCGCACGACGTCCTTATCCAGCACGCTGTCAGGGCCAGCCAGCGCGCCGGCGTGCTCCAGCGTTGGCGCGAGCGCGCGGACAGGCACCGCCGGCGTGGTGGGTGCCGCGTGTGTGGGCTTGCTCGCGGCGGCGACATTGCGCGACGTCGCGCCGGCCGGCAGCCAGCGGCGCAGGGTCTGTTCGAGCAGGGCGCGATTGAGCGGCTTGGACATGTAATCGTCCATGCCGGTGTTCAGGCACTTGTCGCGGTCGCCGGCCATCGCGTTTGCAGTCATGGCGATGATGGGGATACGTTTGCCGGGTGTCTGCGCTTCATTCTGGCGCTGGATGCGTGTAGCCGTATAGCCGTCCATCACCGGCATCTGGCAATCCATCAATACCGCATCGAATGGCTGCTGCTGGATCTGCTCGAGCGCCTCCTTGCCGTTCTCGGCGACGACGTAGCTCAGTCCGATCAAACTGATCAGACGCTGTGCGACCTGGCGATTGACCGGATTGTCTTCAACCAGCAGCACATGTCCGGCCAGCGGCAGCGCCGCGGCTGCGGGCGGGTTGATCTGCACCTGCGGCATGTCGTCCGCGCGCGGCGCGAGCAGGCTGGCGCTGGCCGCGGTGGATTCGCTGGCGCCGAGCAGTTTGAGTAATACCTCGCGCAACTCGGCTTCGCTCCAGCGGCGCGGCAGCACGGCCGCGCGCGGTTCTGCACCGAGATCGCTGGGTGCGGGCTCGTCGCCGAGCAGGAGCAGGCAGCGTGCGCGATTGAGCGTAGGCTCGCGGATAACATTGCGGACAAGCCCCAGCGCGCTGCTGGCGGGCAAGGTGGCGGCGTCAATGATGAGCAGGTCGTAAGCCAAGGTTTCGCCCATACTGGCTGCCGAGCGCAGCTTGCCGAGCGCATCGGCGGCGGCGGCGGCTTGCTGGAAGGTCACGCTCCACGCCGCGAAATAGCCGCTCAAGCGGCGCACGCAGGTCTGGTCGGCACTCAACACCAGCGCACGCGAGCCGTGCAGGTCGCGGCGGGTGGCGACGTCACCCACGGCCTTGAGCATGGGCACGCTGAACCAGAACATCGAGCCCTTGCCCAACTCGGAGCGCACGCCGATCTTGCCGTGCATCAGCTCGACGATTCGCTTGCAGATAACCAGGCCCAGGCCGGTGCCGCCGTGGATGCGCGTAGTGGAGGCATCCGCCTGTGAGAACGCCTGGAACAATTTCGCCGCCGCCTCCGGCGCAATGCCGACGCCGGTATCCTTCACCGCGAACAGCAGCTCGTAATGCGTACGCGTCTCGCCGCGCTTGCCGACATGGATCGCTACCGAGCCGCGTGCGGTGAACTTGATCGCATTGCTCACCAGGTTGGTCAGCACCTGGCGCAGCCGCGTCGGATCGCCGCGCACGGCCAGGCGCACCTCCGGTTCAATGGTCACGCTGAATTTCAAGCCCTTGGCCTCGGCGCTTTTTTCCATCAGCCGGCGCACGGAGTCGAGTGCTTCGCGCAGATTGATGCCGACGCTTTCCAGTTCGAGTTTGTTGGCTTCGATCTTGGAGTAGTCAAGAATATCGTCGACGATGCGCAGCAGCTCGCGCGCGGATTTGTAGGCGGTTTGCAGATAGTCCAGCTGGTCTGGCGCCAATTTGGTAGAAAGCAAAATGTCCAGTAGTGGAATAATTCCATTGAGCGGCGTGCGGATTTCATGGCTCATCGTGGCCAGGAATTCGCTCTTGGCCATCATCGCCGCTTCGGCGTCCTGTTTGGCTTGCAGCAATTCGCGCTGCACGTTGCGCAGTTTTTCAAGCTCGGCCAGCAATCCGGCATGCGCCGGGGCGATGGCGCTGCCTGCCGCCGGCGCAACAGCGGCGACCGCGGGCGCGATGGTCGCCGCGTCCACCAGACCGAATGCATAGGCGCGCCAGCCGATCCAGCCGCCGAGCGCAGCCAGCACCAGCAACGGCGCGATCCACACCGCTTGCTGCGGCGGCAATGCGAATGGCGCGCCGAGGCCGACGACAACGACGATCGCCAGACTCACGCGTACGATCCAGGGCGCGCGCGCATGCAGGCGCCGCAAGGAATTTTCAAAGCGTGAGGAAGTGGTCATTTAAGCCGTGGCATGGAAGTCGAAACTCATATCCTGTCCCGCTTGCTGGACGAAGTCGCCCTGGATGTAGTCCACACCCAACGTCCATAGCAGCGATGCGCTTTGTGCATCTTCGATGCGTGGCGCGATCACCTTGCGGTCACGCTCGTGCGCCTGGGTCACGATCTGGCGCAACTCCTCGCGCAGCGCCGCGTTGCGCAGGCCTTCGCCGATATAGCGCGGCGCCAGCTTGATGAAGGTCGCGGGCAGGTGCTGCAACAACTGCAATGAAGTCGGTTGCGCGTCGAAGCCCGACAACGCCAGGCCGACGCCCAATTCCTTCAGCGCGCCGGTGAACGCGGTCAGTTCGCGCAGATGCGCCAAGGCCTCGTTCAAATGAAACTCCAGCACGAGTTGTTCGCCTGCCAGGCGCCGGGTTTCCAGCAGTTGCCGCAACCAGCCCGGGCGTTGTGGATCGCGCGCCGCGTCGATCGACTGGCTGACGAACAGGCGCACCGGTCGGCGCTGACGCGCGCGTTCGGCAAGCACCAGCAAGCACCGTGACAGCACCCAGCGATCAATCTCGCCGGTCAGGCCCTCGCGTTCGGCCACCGGCAGAATATCGGTGGCGGTATACAATTTCCCGCCATCGCCGCGCAGCCGCAGCAAGGCCTGGAATTGCTCTTCCTCACCGCCTTGCAACGCGACGATCGGCTGGAACAGCAGCTGGAAATCCTCCGCCTTGAGCGCGGCGCGGATCAGTTGCGGCAGTGCGTCGTCCGCATTCGCAGGCGATCTGCGCGCGGCATGGAAGACGCCGATATGGTTGCCGCCCGGAGCGCGTGCATCGGCCATCGCGCGTTCAGCGGCATTGAGCATATCGCCAGCGTCGCCGAGGCCCGCGGCGAAGGTGCAGATGCCGAACGAGAGGCCCACGGTCAAGGTTTTGCCTTCGTGTTCAAATACCTCGCGGGCGGTGCGGTCACGCAGCTCACTGGCCAGACGCGTGAGCGCCGCTTCATCGCCGGTATGGCTGAGCAGGGCGAAACTGGTGTCACCATAGCGCGTGGCCAGGTCCTTGCCCTCGATGTGCGAGGCGATGAAGGCGCCGACCTGGTTCAGCAGCGCGTCGAAGATGGTCAAGCCAACCCGCTCGCGGATCTGGCCAGCGCCATCGATTTCCGCATACAGCAGGCCGCCGCTTTGTTCGGTCTGGTCTTCCCGCGTGAGCAGGCTGTTGAGCTGATCCAGCACATGCGCGCGCTCGTACAGGCCAGTGACCGGGTCGCGCGGATTCTGCGTCTGCGCGCGGCGACCCAGCGCGCGCGCGCGACGTGCGCGGTTGGTTACCGCCGAAATCAGATGCTTGGGCCGGATCGGCTTGGACAGAAAATCATCGCCGCCAGCGTTGAGGGCCTCGAAGTGTTTTTCCTCATCGTGTTCGCCGGAAAGAAACACGATGGGTGTAGTGATGAACGCCTCGCGCTCGCGGATGATTGCGGTCAATTCCATGCCGTCGCAATTGGGCATGTACAAATCCATCAAGATGAGTTCCGGCTTGAACGTGTCGAGCTGGTCCAGCGCGGCGAGTGGATCGGTGACCGCGCAGGTGCTCATGCCGGCCTTGCGCAGGATCGACTCGGCGAAGATCGCCTGCGAGCGATCGTCCTCGACGATCAGCACGCGGAATGGATCGGCACTGTCGGCATCGAGCAGTTCGCCGATGCGCGTCATCACGTCGCCGGACTGCGTCGGCAGTTCGAGGAAAGTATCGGCACCGGCGCGCATCGCGCGCAGGCGCACGGACAGTTCGCCGGATGTGGAGAAGGTGAGCAGGGAAAGGCGATGGCTGAGCCGCGCGCGTGCAGCCTTGATCATCTCGCCGATGGTTTCCAGTGCGCTCTGGAATGGCGCATCGACCACCACCAGATGCGGCGCGAACGCTGCCAGCACTTCCTTGAGTTCAGCCACGCTGTCGAGCAGGGTCAGTTCGTAACCGGCGGCTTCGATTTTCTGGTCGACTTCGCAGGCCAGCGGATTGCCGTCACTCAGATGATAGACCTTGCGCTGTTCGGCGCGACGCGGCGCAGCGGCCACAGGCGGTGGCGAAGGCGGTGTGGGCACAGATGCCGGCGTGGCTGGCACCGCGGCAACCGCGGGTACC
>JANXVS010000295.1 GCA_025351555.1 Pseudomonadota bacterium
GATGACAAGACCGACGTCGGCAATTCGATCCTGCGACCGATCCACTACCCGCCGATCACCGCGCCCGACATTCCTAACGTGCGCGCCGGCGCACACGAGGATATCAACTTCATCACCCTCTTGGTTGGCGCGAGCGCGGCCGGGTTGGAAGTCAAATCCAGAAAAGGCGAATGGGTGCCGTTCACCGCCGAGGCCGAAACCATCGTCGTCAATATCGGCGACATGCTGCAACGCTTGACGAATCATGTGTACCCATCGACCACGCATCGCGTCGTCAACCCGCCGGGCGAGCAAGCACGCCAGCCACGCTACTCGGTGCCATTCTTCCTGCACCCGAATCCCGATGTGGTGCTCGATCCGTTGCCCTCGTGCGTGAGCGCGGAAAATCCCAGCCGCTACATGACCTCGATCACCTCGCATGAGTATTTGATGGAACGCTTGCGCGAGATCAAGTTGGTGTGAGGGGGCGTAGCGCATCCAAACTTAGTGCAGAGCTAAGCAGCCGGCTTGGCGCTGCTTGGCGGGTACCCAACGAGGTACGTGATTGGCACTGGCGAACGCCAGCTTCTGTCTTGACCGATTTCCCATACGTAGTTGTTGGGGCCAAGGTCGCCGACCATTTTGCGAAGTTCGGCAGGTGTGTACGTGCGCAGGCACGATACGACTCCATCGAAGCTGGCGGCGAAGGGAAGAATCGGCACGATGTATGTAAGGAACATCCGTGACCAGCGAAACGGGCGAGCGAATGGCGCGAGCAGCAAGACTGCCAAAGGCGCGAGGCAAAACAGCGCGATGGCGAAGACGCTGCGTTCCGTGAATTCGAAAACGGCGATGGACGCCCGCTTCGCGAGGGCATCTGCCAAGATGGCGTGCGCTGTTTCAGGGCGAAAATGATGGAACGATGTGAATAGTGTTCGCAGTCCATGAACATTCTCGACGGCGGTGGCGTCGACACTTTCATTTTCGACTGTGATGCGGCCATTCGAATCCGCCACCACGTGCCGCGCCGCTGCCGGATTCGGATACTTGTCGGTCAGTCGGACATGCCGTAACTGGGTCTCGGGGATGTGGGGAAGCAGGCGCAGCCAAGGTCCGCCACTGCCGGAACACAGGTCCACTATGTCGCGTTCGCCGGATCTGTTGAGTGCATTTATCAGCCGAGGAAGAATTGGCGCGTAGTAGTTGCCGACTGATAAGAACAGCTGAAGAAGATCCGTGATGCCATGGCGAATGCCGGAGGGGCACCATGGCTCGTCCTCAAGTTCGATCAGATGCCGTCGCCGCATAAAATTTCATCCTGCACGCTTCGTCGGAGACGGGCCTTGCCGCCGTCAGGCAGCGTTTTTTCGATCTTGCTTCACCCATCCTGCTTGCGAAAATTCTTCGACCGCTTTTGCACCATGCGCAGCGCCATCCGATCCGGCAACAGTTTCGTCAGCGCCTTGATCGCGCGGTTGACGCGGCCGGTGACGTAGACGATTTCGCCGCGTTCGACCGCATCGAGCCCTAAGCGCGCGACTTCCTCGGCGCTCAGCCACATCCATTTCGGCATCTTCGAGACGATGCCGCGCGTGCCCGTCACATCGTGGAATTCGGAATAGGTGAAACCGGGACAAACCGCGCAGACACGCACGCCACTCGCGGTGTTTTCCAGCGCGAGGGATTGCGAGAATTTGATCAGGAACGCTTTCGATGCGGCGTACATCGTATGTCCGGCCGATCCGGGGATGAGTCCGGCCAGCGAGGCGACGTTGATGATGCGGCCGTAGCCGCGTTGCTGCATGCCCGGCAATAGCAGATACGCCAGGTGGCAGGGCGCCTTCACCATCACCTGCAGAAACTGCGCATGCGCCGACCAGGGCTGCGCCGGGTAGTGTCCGCCGAGACCGTAACCGGCGTTGTTGATCAGCCAGTCAATCGCGATACCGCGCCGATCGATTTCGCTGCACAGCGTCTGTGGCGCGGTGGAATCAGCGAGATCGGCGGCGATGCATTCGACGCGGATGCCATAGCGCGAGGTGAATTCCTCTGCCAGCGCTTCGAGGCGTTCGGTGCGCCGCGCCGTGAGTACCAGCGATACGCCGCGCGTCGCCAGTTCGCGCGCGAAGGCGGTACCGATGCCGGCCGAGGCGCCGGTGACCAGGGCCCAACGTGGAGTTTGCGGATTCGAGTTCATGCCGGGATTCTAGCGCGTTGCACGCAACGTTCCGCACGGCTATTCTCGCGCCCCTGATTCAAGGCCTTGCCCATGCGCCGCAAATTCGTTGCCGGAAACTGGAAAATGCACAGCTCGCGCGCGAGCGCGAAGGCGTTGGTGGACGCGATCTCGTCTGCGCCTGGGAGCGGCTGCGATGTCGCCGTGTTCCCCCCGTATCCGTATCTGGCCGAATTGATCGCCAGCCATTCGGGCGCATCGATCGCGTTCGGCGCGCAGGATGTCAGCGAACATGCGCAGGGTGCCTACACCGGCGAAGTTGCGGCGGCGATGATCAAGGACATCGGTGCCGGCTACACCCTGGTCGGGCATTCCGAACGGCGCCAGTACCATGCCGAATCCAGTGAATGCGTCGCCGCGAAATTCGCCCAGGCGCAGGCGGCGGGGCTGATCCCGGTGCTGTGCGTCGGCGAAACCCTGGAGCAGCGCGACGCCGATCAGACCGAAACCGTGATCGCGGCACAGCTCGACGCGGTGCTGCAACGCTGCGGCATCACCGCATTCGCGCAGGCCTTGGTTGCCTACGAACCGGTGTGGGCGATCGGCACCGGGCGCACGGCCACGCCTGCCCAGGCGCAGCAGGTTCACGCCTTCGTTCGTGGCAAATTGGCCACAGCCGATGCTACAATTGCCAGCTCGCTGCGGCTTTTATATGGCGGCAGCGTCAAGCCGGGCAATGCGGCCGAGCTGTTTGCGCAGCCGGATGTAGACGGCGGACTCATTGGTGGCGCATCCCTCGTCGCCACGGATTTTCTCGCGATCTGCGCTGCGGCGCGATTGTAAAGCCAAGTCGGAAAAACAATGTTATTGAATCTTTTCAACGTCATTTATGTGCTCGTCGCCATCGCGATGCTGGTGCTGATCCTGTTGCAACGTGGCGCGGGTGCCCAAGCCGGATCGGGCTTTGGCGGCGGCGCTTCGGGCACCGTATTCGGTTCGCGCGGCGCCAGCACGTTCCTGTCGCGCAGCACGGCAGTGCTTGCCGGCGTGTTCTTCGTGCTCAGTCTGATAATTGGCATTTACGTGCACCCGGTCGGTCCATTGGCCAGCGATCTTGGCGTCATGGGCGGCGCCGATACACCGGCTGCCGTGAAAACTCCTCCGGTTGCGCCGCCAGCAGCGAATGGTGATGTGCCGAAGGCGCCTGCAGCGGCCGATGCAGCGGATAAACCCGCACCAACGCCAGCGCCCGCAGCAGCGCCGGAGAAGAAGACCGACGACGGTGGCAAGAAACCCGACGCGCCGAAAAAGAATTAGCTCTGTCGAATAGTCCGGTACAGGACGTACCGGGCGTGTCTCCGGGATGAGCACAACGCCCAGATGGCGGAATTGGTAGACGCACTACCTTGAGGTGGTAGCGACTTAGGTCGTGGGGGTTCGAGTCCCCCTTTGGGCACCAACGATACGAAAGCCCGCGCGAGCGGGCTTTTTGTCGTCTTGCGATTGCCCGGAGTAGCGGCGTTCGGCGCGAATGCCGATGAATTGATGCCGGTCAAGATGATGCCCAGACCGATCCGAGACAATGCATGCGTTGCGCAGTGATGGGTCAAGCGCGGCGGTTTTCGCTGCATTGCGCAAAGCCACGCGCGCATGCGAAAATTCCGAGGCTTCGCGGCTGCGTTGAAGCCATGGAGGTTTCGTTCCCGTGCTGACCCAATATTTGCCGATACTCCTGTTCCTGATCGTTGCCGGTGGCATCGGCGTGGCGCTGCTCGCCATTGGTGCCGTGCTCGGCCCGCGCAGCGCGAACAAGGAAAAAGCCGACGCCTACGAATGCGGCTTCGAGGCCTTCGACGACGCGCGCATGAAGTTCGATGTGCGCTATTACCTCATTGCGATCCTGTTCATCATTTTCGATCTGGAAATCGCGTTCCTGTTCCCGTGGGCGGTAGTGTTCAAGCAGCTCGGCATTGTCGCGCTCAGCGAAATGGCAATGTTCCTGCTGTTGCTGCTTTTGGGATTTGTATACTGCTGGAAGAAGGGCGCGCTGGAATGGGAATAGTCGATACCACGGTCACCAAGGGATTGATGCACAACCCGGTGCCGACCGGGCCGGTGGACGACATCCTGCGTCCGGGCGGCGACAATCCCTTGCTGGAGCGCGGCTTCGTTACGGCATCGCTCGATAGCCTGGTCAACTGGGCGCGCACCGGCTCGAT
>JANXVS010000336.1 GCA_025351555.1 Pseudomonadota bacterium
CTGGAACTGTACTTGGTTCATCCCCATGACCCACCTCCATACCGAATGTGGGTGCTACCATCTCCCGTTGCCGTCTCAAATCACGCGACCGCTGGCTGAGGAACGAAGCTAATCAGGAAGAAGAATGGATCGTCGGCCAGACCGGCGAACACGCGCATGTTCTGCCCTTGGTTGATTTGATTTAGCGCGCCACCGGCAGTCAGACCGCCGGGCCCGGAACATTGCACACGTGTTGCCAGTTCCGGAAACCGGCAGATGATGGCCTGATCACCGCTGCCGTTGTCGACGTGGACG
The DNA here is from genome assembly GCA_025351555.1 of Pseudomonadota bacterium. GTDB lineage: Bacteria > Pseudomonadota > Gammaproteobacteria > Xanthomonadales > Rhodanobacteraceae > Rudaea. The sequence continues at coordinate 295 of JANXVS010000336.1, forward strand.
ATATAATCAACCTTGTCGGAAAATCGCGAATTGCTGGTCGCCAGGGGTACGACGTCGGTAACCAGAATGGTTTCGGCGGGATCTTTCGGGTTGACGAATGCGTAGATATCGGTGATATCGGCGGCCGGATCGTTTTTCGTGATCGGCGAATCCAGGTGGTCCGCCGCAAATGCGACGCCGGTAAAAGTAGCAGCGAAAGCCGCAGCGAGCGCAGTGGCATACAATCGTTTCATGGCGAATCTCCTTTTTGAACGTCGGTCGCGACACGCAATGCACTAAGCGGCCGCTGTCGCTTCGTATGCGGCCTTGGTTGACACACCCATTTTCCACGGCCGGCGTGCAGGTGGCGTGACGACACCCGGTGGCTGTTGTCCCGCCGATTCGTCGCAGCGGCAGTACTTCGCGATGCCTGAAGACCGCCCACGAACGTACACATGGCGCTGTCGGAGTTACAATGACCGCCTTGCTTCTGCTAGCGATTCCAACATGAGCACGACAGCGAAAACAATTCTGGCCGACGATCCTTCCATCGAGACGTCGCCACTGCGCTTCGTCACTGCCGCCAGCCTGTTCGACGGCCATGATGCAGCGATCAACATCATGCGCAGGCTGATCCAGGCTCAGGGTGTCGAAGTTGTGCACCTGGGTCACAACCGCAGCGTTGAGGATGTCGTGCGCGCCGCGTTGCAGGAAGATGCCGATGCGATCGCGCTGTCGTCGTACCAGGGCGGCCATGTCGAGTACTTCAAATACATGGTCGACATGCTCAAGGAGCGGGGCGCGGCACATATCCGCGTGTTCGGCGGCGGTGGCGGCACGATCACGCCGGAAGAGATCGCGGAGCTGCAAGGCTATGGCGTGGAGCGCATCTACCATCCGAACGATGGCATGCATCTGGGCCTGGTCGCGATGATCGAAGACGTTGTGCGCCGCGCGAGCACCGCCGCAGCCATGCGCGTGGATCGCGAAAACCACGGAACCGCGCCAGCGACGGTGCCGATCGACGACGAAATCGCGGTCGGTCATGCGCTCACCGCGATCGAGGAAAGCAACTACGACGAAGCCGAACTCGCACACCGGCGCAAGGAATGGCAACTGGCTGGCGGCAAGACACCCGTCATCGGCATCACCGGCACCGGCGGCGCCGGAAAATCCAGCGTCGTGGATGAACTGCTGTTGCGCTTTTTGCATGCTTTTCCACAAATGCACATTGCCGTGCTCGCGGTCGATCCGACGCGCAGACGCTCCGGCGGCGCGCTGCTCGGCGATCGCATTCGCATGAATTCGCTGCGCTCTGAGCGCGTGTTCATGCGCTCGATGGCGACGCGCCGCCAGCACGCGGCGACCAACATCGTGCTCAAGGATTGCATCGGATTTCTGAAAGGGCAGGGTTACGACCTCGTCATCGTCGAGACCGCGGGCATCGGCCAGTCCGATTCGGAAATTGTCGACCTGGTCGATTTCCCGATGTACGTGATGACCAGCGACTACGGCGCGGCATCGCAGCTCGAAAAAATCGACATGCTCGATTTTGCCGAAGTCGTGGTGCTGAACAAGTTCGACAAACGCGGCGCCGAAGACGCGCTGCGCGATGTACGCAAACAGTGGAAGCGCAACCGCGTCGCATTCAAGCTGAAAGACGAAGACGTGCCGGTGTATCCCACGATCGCCAGCCAGTTCAACGATCCCGGCGTGAGCTGGATGTTCACGAACCTGTGCCGCCTGCTGCGCGACAAGTTGCATCTGCCGGCGGAAAAGTGGACGCCGAATATTGACAACTCGCTGAAGGAACCACGCGCGACTGTGCTGATACCCGGAGCGCGTGTGCGCTACTTGGCCGAGATTGCCGAACAGGGCCGTGGCGTGAATTCGCAGATCGAAAAGCAGGCTGAAGCGGCCGATCGCGCGCAGGCTTTTTGGCAGGCGTTGCATGAGATTGGCGATCCGAAGTTGCCGAAGATGCTGGCGACCTATGACTCCAGCGATCTCGTCTCACCCGTTCGTGCTGAGGTATCGACTGCACGCGTAGGAACGCGCGCGAACAGCGAAGCTGGCCCAAAGGGCGAGCGCCAGGATGGCGTGAATAACCATGAATCGGGCGTCGCGAGTTCGCCCTTGGATACCTCAGGGCGAACGGCTGAGGTGGACCGCTCTCTGCTAACCCTGCGACAGCGTTACAACGATGCCGTCAAGGCTTTGTCGACTGAAGCCATCAGCCTGCTGCGCGAATGGCCTGCGCGCCTGAAAGCCATCACCGATCCGCACTACCTGTATGAAGTGCGCGGCAAGGCGGTGGAAGGCAGCAACTACGTCGAGTCGATGTCTCACCAGAAGGTGCCGAAGATCGCGGCGCCGACATACAAGAGCTGGGGCGAGTTGCTTGTTTTCCTGATGAAGGAAAATTTGCCGGGCGCGTATCCGTACACCGGCGGCATCTATCCGTACCGCCGTACCGGCGAGGATCCGCTGCGCATGTTCGCCGGCGAGGGCACGCCGGAACGCACCAACCGCCGTTTCCATTATCTCTCGCACGGGCAGAAGGCCACGCGCCTGTCCACCGCGTTCGATTCGGTCACGCTGTACGGCGAAGACCCGCATCCGCGCCCGGACATCTTCGGCAAGATCGGCAACTCGGGCGTCAATGTGCCGACGCTCGACGACATGAAGAAGCTGTACTCCGGTTTTGATCTCTCGTCGCCGAGCACCTCGGTGTCGATGACGATCAATGGCCCCGCGCCGATCATCCTGGCGATGTACATGAACACCGCCATCGATCAGGCGGTGGAAAAATATCTGCGCGAAGATTCCAAACGCTGGGATGCCGCGCACGCGAAAATTGAAAAACTGTACGATGGGAAAAAACGACCGGCTTACGCAGGCATGCTTCCCGACGGCAACGACGGCCTCGGCCTCGGCTTGCTTGGCGTCACCGGCGATCAGGTCGTGGACAGCGAGACTTACGACCGGATCAAGGCGACAACGCTGTCAGCCGTGCGCGGTACCGTGCAGGCGGACATCCTGAAAGAAGACCAGGCGCAGAACACCTGCATCTTCTCGACTGAATTTGCGCTGCGCATGATGGGCGATATCCAGCAGTATTTCGTCGACAACAAGGTGCGCAATTTCTATTCGGTATCGATTTCGGGCTATCACATCGCCGAGGCCGGCGCGAATCCGATCTCGCAGCTCGCGTTCACGCTGAGCAACGGTTTTACCATTGTGGAATATTATCTAGCGCGCGGAATGAGCATCGACGATTTCGCGCCGAACCTGTCGTTCTTCTTTTCCAACGGCATGGATCCGGAATACAGCGTTATCGGCCGCGTCGCGCGGCGCATCTGGGCGCGCGCGATGCGTGAACGCTACGGCGCATCACCGCGCAGCCAGATGATGAAGTACCACATCCAGACTTCCGGCCGCTCGCTGCATGCGCAGGAAATCCAGTTCAACGATATCCGCACCACGCTGCAGGCGTTGTACGCGCTATTCGACAACTGCAATTCGCTGCACACCAACGCCTACGACGAAGCGATCACCACGCCGACCGAGGAATCCGTGCGCCGCGCCGTAGCGATTCAGCTCATCATAAACCGCGAGCTGGGCCTGAATTTCTGCGAGAACCCGTGGCAGGGTAGTTTCATCATCGACAAGCTCACCGACATCGTCGAAGAAGCCGTTTACAAGGAATTCGATGCAATCAGCGAGCGCGGCGGCGTGCTCGGCGCGATGGATACCATGTACCAGCGCGGGAAGATCCAGGAAGAATCGATGTACTACGAACACAAGAAACACGACGGCAGCCTGCCACTGATCGGCGTCAACACCTTCCTGCCCAAGGAACACGCCGGCGACATCGTCACCACGATCGAACTAATCCGCTCGACCGAAGAAGAAAAGAACCAGCAGATCCGCAACGTCGAAACCTTCCGCGCGAACCGCAATGGATTTGCGCCGGAGAGTTTGAAGCGGCTACAACAGACTGCGCGCGATCGGCAGAATGTATTTGCGCAGTTGATGGAGGCGGTGAAGTACAACTCGGAGGGGCAGATCTCCCACGCGTTGTATGACGTGGGTGGGGAATATCGGCGGAACATGTAGCCGCCGCCGTCCCCGGATAGTCGATGATCCGCATCGTCATCATCACGCACGTCTACGACGGCTTCCGCGAGCGCAACTTCCTGTTGCGCAGCCTCGCGGGCCACTGGCTCGATGCGGGCCACGACGTGCATTTAACTGCGGGCCTCGACAACTGGCCGGACGGCGACGTGGCGATCATGCATGTCGATCTCTCGGTCGTCCCCGTCGCGTACTCCGAGGCGGCCAAGCGCTACCCGGTCGTCATCAACGGCGCGGCACTCGATATGCGCAAGCGGCTCGTCAGCCGCAATCTCGTCACGCGGAATGACGACTGGACGGGCCCGGTGATCGTCAAGACCGACCTCAACTACGGCGGCATTCCTGAGAAAAACGCTGCCGATCGTTTTCGTCTCGATGGCAAGCCGGCCGACCTGCCGCCGGGCCCGATCGTCGCGACGACGCGGCCGTACCCGATACTCGCCTCGGCCAGCGCGGTTCCGGACGACGTCTGGACCAATCCGGGCTTCGTCGTCGAACGATTCCTGCCCGAGATGGACGAGCGCGGCTACTGCGTGCGCGCCTGGGTGTTCTGCGGCGATCGCGAACGCTGCACACGTTATCGCGGCACGCATCCGATCGTGAAGAGCGCAACGATTGTCGCGCACGAGCCGGTGCCGGTGCCGGACGAAATACGCGCCGAGCGCGAACGGCTCGGCTTCGATTACGGCAAGTTCGACTTCGTCGTGCGCGACGGCCAGGCGATCTTGCTCGACGCGAATCGCACGCCGTCGGCGCCGCCGCCGAATCCTGAAATCGAGGTTTCGAATGTGCGACTTGCTGCGGGGATTGAAGGATTGGTGAGAATGCGGTGATACGATGCGACCCGCAACAAGGGGACCCATGGGCAACGCTACGCAGCCAATTGAAATGGCGGGGAACGGCGCGCCATCCGCCGCCGCGCCGCGCGATCATTTCTCGCAAATCGCCGCGAACTGGTCGTACTTCGGTCCGCCGCTGCGGCCGTCGCCGAGCGATACCGCCGTGGTCCAGCGCGCGGTCGCGCGCCTGCGTGCCGGCGCGCGCACCGTCGTGCTCGGCCTGACGCCGGAGATCGTCGGCTGCGATTGGCCGGCCGATGTTCGGCTCACCGCTGTCGACCACAGCCCGTCCATGATTCAAGCGCTGTGGCCGCCGGCTCGTGGTCCGAAGAATGCGGAAGCGATCCAGGCTGATTGGTGCGCGATGCCGATCGAATCCGGCACGATCGATCTCGTCGCCGGCGACGGCTGCTACGTGCTGTTCGCGCATCCGCACGGCTACGCTGCGCTGACGCGCGAAGTGCGGCGCGTGCTGCGGAATGGCGGCCACTTCACCATCCGCGTGTTCCTGCGGCCGGACGAGCCCGAATCCCTCGCTGATATCGCGCATGCCGTTGCAGCGGGCGAAGTCGGCAGCGTGCACGCGCTCAAGCTGCGCCTTCTCGCCGCGCTGCACGGATCGAGCGGCGATGGCAGCCGGCTCGACGACGTGTGGCAAGCCTGGAAGAAGCTGCCGCCGTTGCCAGCGACACTCGCCGACGCGCGTGGTTGGACCGCCGAAGAGATCACCGGCATCGAATCGTACCTCGGCATGGCCGCACGCTATTTCTTGCCGACGCTGCGCGAGTTTCGCCAGAGCGTCGGCGCCCATCTGCGCGAAGTCGAATGCGCCTTCAGCGCCGACGAACTCGGCGAGCGCTGCCCGACATTTGTGTTGACCCGGGACGACTGAAATGTCGACACAAAAACCGTTCGCCTCCGCCCACAGCAGCGCGTCACCGGCACCGAACGTCTCGACACGCTGGGACCCGAGAGCGCCGACCTACGCGTCGCAGAACGGCCGCGTCGCGCCGTTGTCGAGCCAGGAGTGTGTCTTCCTCGTCGACGGCACGTCGCACGTCATGACGATGCAGGTGCTGCAGGCGCTCGACCACAGCCGCGAATTCCGCACGCTCGACGATCACGCCGTGCGCATCGAGGCGAACGTGCCGGGTCTGGCCGGCAAGGGCGACGACATCCGGCGCGTGCTCGATGGTCTCGTCCAGCGCGGGCTGTTGCTGCGCGACGAGGACTTCCTCGCCCGCTTGCGCAGCGTGCCGCGCGTCGAGCCGGCGCCGCTGCGCGCCGTCTGCATCCGCGCCTGCGATCGACCGGATCGGCTCGCGAGCCTGCTGTCGTCGCTGGCCGACTACGAGCGGCGCCATCGCGCGCGGCGCCGCTACGTGCTGATCGATGATTCCGCACAGCCGGCCAGCAGCCATGTGCAGCGTGACCTGCTGCGCGACTTCGCGCGCACGACCGAGTGCGACGTCCGCTACGTTGGCCGAGCGGAATCGACAAGGCTGGCGGAGCACATGGCCAAGGCTTGTCCGGACGCGCGCGTCGCCATCCGCAAGCTACTGTTGCGCGAAGCGCACCCACAGGCGCGACGTTTCGGCGGCGGCCGCAGCCGCAATCTCGCGCTGCTGCTGACGGCCGGCGCGCGCCTCGTGCTGCTCGACGACGACCTGCGCCTGCCGCTGCGCCGGCCGGATTTCGCGCGCGACGGACTCGATCCGGATCCGGACGCGACGCCGTGCGCGCGCTTCCACGCGGACATGGAACAGGCGCTGGCGAGCGGCAGCGAAATCGACGAAGACCCGTTCGATCTGCACCTCAACCTCTGCGGCCAGCCGCTCGGCGCCGCCCTGAGC
>JANXVS010000337.1 GCA_025351555.1 Pseudomonadota bacterium
AGACAAGACCGGACCCGGGAGTTGACTGATACCTCGGACTTACCCCATGAAAAACGCGTTGAGTTTGTTGCCGTCCAAATCGCGGAAGTAGCCGGCGTAAAACCCTTCGCCGCGCGGTCCGGGGGCGCCTTCGTCGGTGCCGCCCAATGCCATTGCTTGTTTGTGCAGGGCATCGACCTTGTCCTTGCTGTCGACGATCAAGGCCACCATCGTGCCATTGCCGACGGTCGCCGGTTTGCCGTTGTGCGGCAAGATCACACCCAAGCCCGGCGTGGTGGGTGAAACTGTCCAGGCAATGAATTTGTCCGATTCCATCCAGCGCTTCGCACCGATGGTGCCGAGCAGGGCATCATAGAATTTGGCCGCGCGCGGCAGGTCGTTGGTACCGAGAGTTGCATAGCCGATCATGGGAATCTCCGCTGGCAAAAGTCATTGTAGCATTCCATGCGAATGTACCGAAGTAAAGCGGCGTTTCGGCCGAGCTACGCTTGTCGCCATACCCTTCACGGCGCGATGCTTCGCGCTCGATTTTTGCGGTCAAGTATCCAAAATGCGAATGTCCCTGTGCGTTCGACCGGAAGCCGCGACTGACGCCGCGCGTCACCGTGCTGCGCGATGTTGACGTTGCGTCAGCACGATCCGATACAGCGGCGCTGAAAACGTGGGCTGTGCCGCTGGTTGGCACCCGATTTGCTTGGATTTGCCCGCACGCGCGGTTGTTCCGCGCCCATCGTCAAGGGAACCATGTTGTTGCTGACACCCATTACTCTCTCTGCGGATCGCGATTCGCCCGTGCGGCATTTCGTCGAACGCAGCTATCGCACGCGTCTGTTCTTCATGGCGCTGGGCGTTATCAGCATCGCGTCGGTGCTGTACCAAAATGCAGCGCATGCGCTGGTCTGGGGCCTGCTCGTTGCCAATGCCTGTGTCTGGCCGCCGCTCGCGCGCGCGCTGGCCTTGCGCAGCGCCGATCCGGTCACGGCGGAAACGCGCAACCTGCTGATCGATTCGGCGATGGGTGGCGTCTGGATCGTGCTGATGCAATTCAATCTGCTGCCCAGCGTGCTGATCGCGCTGGTGCTGGCGATTGACAAGATCAAGGTCGGTAGCTGGCAGCTGCTGATGCGCAGTCTGGTGGTGCAACTGGCCGCCTGCGTGCTCGTGGCCGCGATCCACGGCCTCGCGTTTGCGCCACAGACGACGATGCTCAATATCGCCGCGTCGCTGCCCTTGCTGGTGGGCTATCCGCTTGCCATGAGCTTATCGGCACACGCATTGCGACAAACGGTGCGCGAGCAAAATCGCAGATTGGCGCGAATCGATCCTGCCGAGCCATCCGGCATATAACGATCGCACGGCGCACGCGCCATCAGGAATCGTCATGCCAGCTCGTGATCCACGCGTGGATACCTATATCGCCAACTCGGCCGAATTCGCCCAGCCGATTCTCGTGCATCTGCGCGATGTCGTGCATCGCAGTTGTCCACAAGTGGAAGAAACATTGAAGTGGCGAATGCCGACGTTCATGTATCACGGCATGCTCTGCGGCATGGCTGCATTCAAACAGCACTGCACATTTGGTTTCTGGAAACACGCCTTGGTTGTCGGCGAGGAACAGGCCGGCGACGCGCAGGCGATGGGCCAGTTTGGCCGCATCACGCGTATCGCGGGATTGCCATCGAAAAAAATGCTGGCGGGCTACATCAAGAAGGCGATGCAGCTCAACGAGGATGGCGTCAAGGCGCCGCGCGCCACGTCCAAACAAACACCCGCGCCGCGCGTGCCCGATGATCTGGCGGCCGCGCTCAAGAAGAACCGCAAGGCAGCGGCCACGTTCGCCGCTTTCAGCCCAACCAACCAGCGCGAATACATCGAGTGGATCAGCGAGGCCAAGCGCGAAGAAACGCGCGCAAAACGCGTGGCCACCGCCGTGGAATGGATGGCCGAAGGCAAGATACGCAACTGGAAATACCTAGATTGCTGAAAACCTGCACTGATCGCCAAACTCAAGCACCACAAAGCTTGGCAGCCTTAGCCGGCTCCGGGCGCAACGACGTGTCGACGTAGTAATCCAGTAGCGAATTGGCGAATGCTCGATCTTTTTCCGCAATCAACGCGCCGGCGTCGTGCACCCAGCCGTCGATGCATTCCGCCTTGAGTTTCGTGCTCGCCGTGCAGGCCAGCAAGTTGCCGTAGGCTGAGCGGTACGTTTCAAATTCCCTGCGCTGCATCGGTGCGCCGTGGCCAGGCACCAGCAGTTTGAAATCGGCATGCGCCAGATTGTAGAGCGCGGATTTCCAGCGCGCCGGACAAGCCGTATCCAGAAAGGGCACGGGCAGCGTGACCAGATCGCCGGCCGCGAGCGTGCGTGTCGCCGGATCGAACACCCAGACATCGCCGGCGGTGACACTGTACTTTTCCAGATGCAGCTCGAGTCTGCGTCCAGCAATACGCAGTGACCGCGTCTGCGAAACGATTTCATTCGGGGCGAGGGCAGGGCCGGCATCGATGATGGCCAGTTCATCGCGCAGGGAATCGCGTTGTTCGTCGCTGGCCTTGGCGATGGCGTCGACCAGATATTTGCGGTAGTCGGCGAGAAATCCTTTCGTCGCGCCGGCAAGCGCATTGCTTGCGTAGATGCGCACCTGCGGATACGCAGCGCGGATGCGCGGATTGCCGCCGATGTGATCCAGATGCCAGTGGCTGTTGATCACGGCGCGGATCGGCAGCTTGGCCTGCTGTGCATAGTCGAGGATCTGCTGCGTATGCGCGGCGTGGCGCCCGGTGTCCATCACGATCAGGCCGTCCGGCGCACGAAAAAGTATACTATTGCCGTCCGGCTGGTGGTTCGGGATGAACTCCCCGGCAATCAGATCGATGCCGGGAGCGACTGGTGTCGCGGCACTGGCCGTAACGTTGAACGACAGCGCGAAGACAAGGCCAATGGCTGACAGTCGCTGCACGGCACTTCCCCAGGAATGATGTGCGCACAATCTGACCGCGAACTGACGCAGCCAATACTGCCGGAAGTCATGACGGTCGCTACAACGATGACTTCATCGGTTTTCCATTACCATGCGGGTACTGCATCGCGGCGCATCCACGCCGCGCAACAACCTGCAAAGGAGTGGCATGAGTACGACCCTGATCATCATCGCGATCACCGCGGTGATTTCGATGCTTGCCTTGAGCAATGCGAACCTGATCCGCCAGCTGATCCTGTGGCCGCCGGCATTGAGCCGCGATCATCAATACTATCGACTGGTCACCTACGGCCTGATTCATGCTGATACCCAGCACCTGCTGTTCAACATGCTCACCCTGTATTTTTTCGGTCAGGCGATGGAGCAGCTATACAACAACTATCTCGGCCCATTTGGCTTCGCGATTTTCTATGTCGGCGGCTTGATCGTTTCGATCCTGCCGACCTATCTGCGCAACCGCAACAATGCGCAATACCGCAGCCTCGGCGCGTCCGGCGCGGTTTCCGCGGTGCTGTTTGCATTTATCCTGATCCAGCCCTGGGCGACGATTTACGTCTTCTTCTTTCCGCTGCCGGCGATCATCTACGCCGTGCTCTACGTCGCCTACAGCATCTACATGGATCGTCGCAGCGTGGATAACATCAATCACAGCGCCCATCTTTGGGGTGCGCTGTACGGCGTCATCTTCGAGCTATTGTCGAAAGTGGTGTATGGCGTGATCTGAAGGCAAAAGCTTGAAGGCGGTGGAGATTTCTGCTGAGAATCT
>JANXVS010000362.1 GCA_025351555.1 Pseudomonadota bacterium
GGTGGCCCGTGGCGCAGCCGAGGTTAACCAGGCGGCCTTCGGCGAGCAGGAAGATTTCGCGACTCGGCTTGCCATCAACGCCGGGTAGCACGTACTTGTCGACCTGCGGCTTGATGTTGATTTTCTTCACGCCGGCCAGGGTATTCAATTTGTCGACCTGGATTTCGTTGTCGAAGTGGCCGATGTTGCACACGATGGCCTGATCTTTCATCCGCTGCATGTGCTCGACCGTCAGCACATCCTTGTTGCCGGTCGTGGTGACGTAGATGTCGCCGCGGCCAAGCGTGGACTCGACCGTGTTGACCTCGAAGCCTTCCATCGCCGCCTGCAACGCATTGATCGGATCGATCTCGGTCACGACCACACGTGCGCCATACGCGCGCAGCGAATGCGCTGAACCCTTGCCGACGTCGCCATAGCCGCAGACCACGGCGATCTTGCCGGCGAGCATCACATCCATTGCGCGCTTGAGACCATCGGCGAGGGATTCGCGACAGCCGTAGAGATTGTCGAACTTGGATTTTGTCACCGAGTCGTTGACGTTGATCGCGGGCACCAGCAGCTTGCCGGCCTCGGCGATCTGATACAGGCGATGCACGCCCGTGGTGGTTTCCTCAGACACACCCTTCCAGTCCTTGACCACATTCGTCCAGAAACCGGGGCGCTCTTTCGCCACGCGCTTGAGCAGGTTCTTGATGATCTGCTCTTCGTGCGATGCCGCAGGTTCATCGACCCACTTGGAACCCTTCTCGAGCTCGTAACCCTTGTGGATCAGCAAGGTCACGTCGCCGCCGTCATCGACGACAAGCTGCGGTCCTTTGCCACCGGGGAACGTCACCGCATCGAGCGTGCAGTCCCAATATTCTTCCAGGGTCTCGCCCTTCCAAGCGAATACCGGCGTGCTGGTCTTGGCGATCGCGGCGGCGGCGTGGTCCTGGGTCGAGAAAATATTGCACGAGGCCCAGCGCACGTCGGCGCCGATGTCCTTGAGCGTTTCGATCAAGACGGCGGTCTGGATCGTCATGTGCAGCGAGCCGGTGACGCGCACGCCGGCGAGTGGTCTTTTGGCGGCGTACTGCTTGCGGATCGACATCAGGCCCGGCATCTCGTGCTCGGCGATGTCGATTTCCTTGCGGCCCCAGTCGGCGAGCGAGAGGTCGGCAACTTTGAAATCTGCGGAAGATTTGAGAACAGCGTTCATGGCGTAGGCTCCTGGAAAAAGGGCGCAGTTTCGGAATGGAACCCGAAAGCCCGCCGAGCCTGATTCCGCACGAGGCGGACTTGCAGCGCCCCTCGGCGGAGCGAGGGACGGGCATTATATCGCTTATTCGCGATGAAAGGATGGATTAGATGGGAAGAGCGCCTGGCCCGCCTTCAGGCGGGCACAGGTGCTCTGATTTCCAACGGATTTTTGCGGCCACCGCTATCCAGGGCGCGTCAGTTCTGCTCGAACTGAGCAATCTCGTCGAGGACGCGCTGTGCCCGATTGAGGCTGCCTCCGGCGACGCTGTCGTCCACAATTTTCGCCATAGCCGGGCCGCTCGGATGCCGCGCCCAGCGGTTGAATATAAAGGTCAGCAGCAGACCCGCCGCGCCGATGGCCGTTCCGCCGTAGATTACCGCCGGTGCATTGGCATACAGGTCGGCACCGAACGCGCTCATGAAGAACATCATCATCAGCGGCATCCACAAAAACCACCAGGCCAGACCCAGTCCGACATTCGTGCGGATGTAGAAGCGGCGCAGGTGCCCCAACTGTTTCTGGATGGCTAGCACGGGTGCCGCATAGTCGATGCGACTGATCAGACCTATGGCCACGCCGCCGAAAATGATCATCAGCACGCCGTACGCATGCAGGCTCAAGCCAGCGACCAACAGGTGCGCAACATCGCGTTGAGCGGTCCAGAACGAGACCGAAAGCAGAACCAATGCGATACCGCACAGCACCTGCATTATCTGACCCCAGAACAGCGGGCGCAGTCCGCGCCGGGCCTTGTCGAGTTTTCCGTCCCTGAAGATATGCAGATTCAATGCGGTCTGCGCATCCAGGCGTCGGTCGAGGGTCTGCCAGGCGACTTTTAAGTCGTCGAGTTCCATAAGTTGTCCTTGAGCCAGGTTCATTTGTTGCCCATGTCGTTGCGGATGCGTTGCTTGAGGCGACCGATCTTGGTCGCTACATTGGTTTCGCTGATGCCGAGGATATCGGCGATTTCGCGGTAACTTTTTTCATCGAGATACAGCAACAGCAGCGCGCGATTGAGTCCGTCGAGTTGCGCGATGAAACGGTGCAGCATGCGTACGCGCTCGTCGCCTTCGGGTTCGGCACTCGTGACGCCGATGGTGTCGTGCAACTCGTCGTCCAACGGCACCGAGTAACGCTCGCGGTTCTGGTTGCTGCGCAGGAACGAGATCGCCACGTTCAGCGCGATGCGATACATCCAGGTCGAAAAAGATCGCCCGTCGTAGCTGGGAAAAGCGCGCCACAACTGGGCGGCGATTTCCTGCGCCAGATCCGAACGGTCGTCCGGATGCCAGCTGTAAGTGTTCGCCACCTTGAACACAATCTTGCGATGGCGTTCGAGCAGCTCCTGGAATTGCGCACTCAGGTCTGCCGTGCCCATCGCCATTGTACGCTGCCCCATGAGAAGGTTCCGATTTTGCGCGTCGGAACCATGATTCGCACGCGGGCGGAAATAATCACACATGCTGATGAAATTTTCTCAGAGCTCGAAGAAATACCGCGTCAAATGAAAAAACACCGGCGCGGCGAAGCTGACCGAATCCAGCCGGTCGAGCATGCCGCCGTGGCCTTCGATCATCGAACCCCAATCCTTGGCGCCCAGGCTGCGCTTGACCGCCGACAACGCCAAGCCGCCGAGGAAGCCGGCGATCACGATCACCGCGGCCATGCCGCAGGCTTGCAGTGGTGTGAACGGCGTGACCCACCACAGTGCGGTGCCTATGCCGACCGCGCTCAGGCCTCCGCCGATAAAACCTTCCACGGTTTTCGACGGGCTCACGTGCGGCGCGATCTTGCGCTTGCCGAACAGTTTGCCGAACACGTACTGCAGCACATCGCTGATCTGCACGACCAGCAGCAGGTAGATCATCAACAGCAGGTTTTGTCCGCTGTAGCCGGGAACATCGACCAGCAGCAGCGCCGGTGCATAGCTGATGCAGTAGACCGTGATCATTACGCCCCACTGCAACTTGGTTACGCGCTCGAGAAACAGTTCGGTGTCGCCGGAGACCGCGGTGAGCACTGGCAGCAGCAGAAAACCGTACACCGGCAGGAAGATCGCGAACAGGTTGTACCAGCCATCCGAAATCAGCCAGTACTGCACCGGCAGCAGGATGTAGAAGCAGACGACTAGCGGCAGATGATCGCCTGGTCGCGTCGGCGTCAACGTGACGAACTCACGCAGCGCAAAACCCGATGCAATCGCGAACAGCACGACCGTCGCCGTCTTGCCGAGCAGAAAACACGCGGCGATCACCGCAACCATCACCCACCAGGCGCGGATACGTGCGTTGAGATTGTCGATCACGCCGCTGCCGCCGCGATGTGCAGCGCCGCGCTGCAACAACCAGCCGACCAGCGAGGCGACGGCCAGCAGTACGGCGACGCCACCCATCAGCCAGTAGAATTTTTCCTGCGGGTTCATGCGGGTGGGTCCTCAAGCAAGATCGACAATGGCCTGGCGCGCACGTTCGAGAAACGCGTCCTTGGTTTCGTCCGCGTGACGTTGCAGCGGCGTGCCGAAACGCACCGAACAGGTCAGCGGCACTGGCAGGAACGTGCCCTTGGGCATGCTGCGGTACAGATTGTCGAGATACACGGGCACAAGTTCGGCATCTGGAAACTGTGTTGCCAAGTGGAATAATCCACTTTTGAACGGGCTCGGCAACGCTTGTGCGCGACGTGTGCCTTCGGGGAAGATGATCAGGGACTCGCCGCGTTGCAATGCCTCGGCGAGTGGCAACAGGGGGTCGCCGTCGCGCTTGTCGGAACTGCGGTCGATGAACAACGCATTGAAACCGCGTCGCGCAATGTAGCCGCGAATGCCTCCGCCGCTCCAGTAATCCTTTGCTGCGACCGGACGCGTCTTCGCGCGCAAATCCGCAGGCAGCGCGCTCCACAGTGCGAGTGTATCCAGATGGCTGGTATGGTTGGCGTAGTAGATGCGCAACGTCGCTGCCGGTTGGCAACCGACCCAGAATCCGCGCGCGCCCACCAAGATGCGCACAAGCAGGGCGAGCAGATGCGAGAGCATGCTCAGGCGCCTGCGCGCATTTGCGCGGCAATTGCACGCGTACGCGTGAAGCAGGTGACGAGCGAGCCGGTTGCGATGACTGCCGCGGCGGCGAACAGTGCCCAGCGCTCGCTATGGCAGAACGTTTCCGCCGCGTCGATGACGCAAGCGAACGTGAGCACTGCCATGCGCTGTGCCTTGGCCAGTGGCCCGCGGAAATCCTGGACGAAGCCGAGCGAGCCGCCAAAGATACGCACGTACGCGGGTCAGTACCGCCAGCAGCGCACACAACCAGCCCAGCCACGGTGCGCCGCTGGCGTAGCCCATGGCGATCAGCAGCAGCGAATCCGTGACGCGGTCGGGGAATTCGTTGTAGATCTTGCCCAGCGCCGAGCCCTTGCCGCCTTCGACTGCGACCAGCCCATCGAGCAGGTTGCACAGCAGGCGCAGTTGTATACAAAAAGCACAAAGCAGCAATCCCCACGGCGTCGGCCACCCCACCAGCAGCGCCGCACCGATGCCGGCGAACACGATGCTGAGCGTGGATATCTGATTCGGCGTCACCGTCGTGCGCGCCAGCCAGGCCGCCATTGCCTGCGCCCAGCCGGCATCGCGCGTGGC
>JANXVS010000111.1 GCA_025351555.1 Pseudomonadota bacterium
GAGGCGCACCTTTGCGCTTGCAGGCGCTTTCGCGTTGCACGCGTTCGCCTTCATGATGCTGCTCGCGCCGGTGACGCCGCCGCATGCCAAGGATGTGAAGAAGGACAACGTGGTGACGGTAGAATTCATCGAACCACCGCCACCGCCGCCGGAGCCGCCGAAGAAGCCGCCGCCGAAGGTCGTCGAAAAGATCATCAAGCCGCCGCCGGTTGCGCCGCCGCCGCCGCCGCCAACCCCGGTAGATGCACCGGCGACGCCGATGTCGATCCCGACGCCGCCCGCGCCGCCCGCGCCTCCTGCGCCGCCCGCCGACATCGCGCCGAGCGAGAACATCAGCTTCCGCAAGATGCGGCCGCCAAAGTATCCGCCGCAGGCCGTGCGCGAGCATCACACTGGCAAGGTGATCCTGAAAGTCTTGATCGGCCTGGACGGCTCGCCAAAAGACATTACCGTGGAGAAATCCAGTGGCTTCCGCGAACTGGATCAGGCCGCGATTGCCGCCGCCAGGAATTGGAGTTTCAATCCCGGCAGGCGCAACGGACAACTGTACGAAGGCTATGCCTTGGTGCCGATTGATTTCAGTCTGACGGATCTTTAACTGAATGTGTGGTTGGGCAGGTAGCGACTTGCTGCAACTGATGACACTATAGTGACCTCAAACAAAGGGTAGCGTTATGCAACAAGATGCAGCTTCGACACAACCTGCTGCGGCCGCGGCCGCACCATCCACGGGCCTCGCGCCCGTTGCCGGTCACGGCGACGCCGCTGCCCTGAATCAGATGGGTTTTGACCATCTGATCCAGAATTTCGATTACCTCAACTGGGCCGTCTTCATCGTTCTGGTGGTGATGACGGTGGGGTCGTGGTACTTCATCCTCACCAACGCTTGGCGCTCGATCGCGATCCGTTCGCGCGCCGACAAGGTACGTCATGTGTTCTGGGAGACGACTTCGGCCCAGGACGCCGTGCGCACGATGGAAGATCAGCCCAAATGGGAGCCGTTCTCCAAGATCGCGCTCGATTGCGCCTCCTCCGCCGCGCATCATCAGCGCCACGAAGGTAGCCGACTGGTCGAAGCGCTCAATCGCTCCGAATTTATCGACCGCGCCTTGCGTCAGGGCGTCGCCCGCGAAAGCGCGCGACTGGAAGGCGGCCTGACCTGGCTGGCCACCACCGGTTCGACCGCGCCCTTCGTCGGCCTGCTCGGTACGGTATGGGGCATCTATCACGCACTGATCCGCATCGGCGCCTCCGGCAACGCGGGCATTGAAACCGTGGCAGGTCCGGTGGGCGAAGCGCTGATCATGACGGCCTTGGGTCTGGGCGTCGCCATTCCTGCCGTGCTGGCCTACAACGTCTTCGTTCGCGCCAACCGCGTGACCAATGCCCAGTTCGACGAATTCGCGCATGACTTGCACGACTTCTTCGCTACCGGCTCACGCGTGGATACTGGCGCGGCCGTGACGGTGGCGACACCCAAGCCGGGCGCGGCCAGCCCGAGGAAGTAAGTCATGGCGTTCAGTTCTGGTGGCGGCGGCGGAGTCATGGCGGAAATCAACGTCACGCCGCTGGTCGACGTGATGCTGGTGCTGCTGATCATCTTCATGATCACGGCACCCTTGGCCGCGCACAAGATCAAGATTGAGCTGCCCATTGCCAGCCTGGCCAAGCCGCCGGACGACGTGGCCAATCAGCCGATCACGTTGTCGATCAGGGACACTGGCGATTTGTACTGGAACGACGAGCCAATCACCGAGGCCACCATGCAGGCGCAGTTGCGCGTCGCGGCGCAACGCACGCCGCAACCGGAATTGCAGATCCGTGCCGACAAGGACACCGAATATCAGGTGATCTCCACCGTCATGGGCGATGCCAAGGCTGCCGGCATGGTCAAGCTCGGTTTCGTCACGCAAGCGCAGGCCGCGCAGCAATAATGAAACGCGCCGTTGTTTGGCGGCGCCGATGGTTAACGAGGTAGTCAGTCATGGCATTCAGTTCAGGTGGTGGCAGTGGTCCGATGGCGGACATCAACGTCACACCGCTGGTCGACGTAATGTTGGTGTTGCTGATCATTTTCATGATCACCGTGCCAATGATGTCGCACAAGATCCAGATCGACTTGCCGCAGCCGGCACCGCCGCCGCTGGTTCCACCCCCCCCGCCGCCGGAGCCGATTGGGCTCTCGATCCGCGCCACCGGGCAGATGTTCTGGAACGACGAACCGGTTACCGAGGAAGGGCTGCAAGCGCAGCTGCGCGTCACCGCGCAGAAGGATCCGCAGCCTGAACTGGACATCCGCGCCGACAAGAGCACCAAGTATCAAAACGTCGCAACGGTGATGGCCGCTGCCAAGAACGCCGGCATGACCAAGATCGGTTTCGTATCGTCGCAATAATTCAAACTTGCAATCACACGCAAACGCCGCCGCAGTGCGGCGTTT
The DNA here is from genome assembly GCA_025351555.1 of Pseudomonadota bacterium. Taxonomy (GTDB): domain Bacteria; phylum Pseudomonadota; class Gammaproteobacteria; order Xanthomonadales; family Rhodanobacteraceae; genus Rudaea. Next base: position 2,441 of record JANXVS010000111.1, read on the forward strand.
TGCTTTTATGGCCATGGACGGCCGGTATGCCGGCAATGCAGGAGCAATTGCCGGCGAGGGC
>JANXVS010000113.1 GCA_025351555.1 Pseudomonadota bacterium
GGCGCGACCACGATCAACGAACCGATGAAGATTGCCTGCGTGCGTGCGATCGCCGAACTGGCCCGACGCGAGCTGTCGGATATCGCCGCGCGCGCCTATGGCGATCAGCAGCTTTCGTTGATCGTGGTCGCGCCGACATCCAGCGCGCCGCGGAAGATGTAGGGAAAGCACAGTGCGTTGTTGACTTGATTCGGATAATCCGAACGACCGGTAGCGATGATCGCGTCGGGGCGCACCTGCTTGACCAGCTCAGGCAGAATTTCCGGGGTCGGATTCGCCAACGCCAGGATGATTGGGCGCGCGGCCATGGTCGCCACCATAGCCCGACTGAGCACACCGCCAGCGGACAGGCCGAGAAAGATATCCGCGTCCTTGACGATCTCGGCCAGCACACGTGCGTCGGTCTTGCGCGCATAGCGCGACTTGGCCGGGTCCATGTCCTCCGCGCGACCCACGTAGACCACGCCGAGGCGGTCGGACACCGTGATGTTCTCGAGCTTCGCGCCGAGCTGCACCAGCATGTCCAGGCAGGCAATGCCGGCCGCGCCGGCACCGGACACCGCGATCTTGACCTTGCCAATATCCTTGCCGACCACGGTCAGCGCATTGAGCACGGCCGCGCCGACGATGATCGAGGTGCCGTGCTGGTCATCGTGGAAAACCGGAATTTTTACCCTTTGCCGCAATTTGCGCTCGACCTCGAAACACTCAGGCGCCTTGATATCCTCAAGATTGATACCGCCGAAGGTCGGTTCGAGCGAAGCGATGATGTCGACCAGCTTGTCGGGATCGAGTTCGTCGATTTCGATGTCGAACACGTCGATGCCGGCGAATTTCTGGAAAAGTATACCTTTGCCTTCCATGACGGGCTTGGCCGCGAGCGGACCGATTGCACCGAGGCCGAGCACGGCCGTGCCATTAGTGATTACCGCGACCAGATTGCCGCGCGCGGTCATTTGGGAAACCTGGCTCGGATCGGCGACGATGGCATCGCAGGCCGCGGCAACGCCGGGCGAATACGCCAGCGACAAATCGCGCTGGGTCATCAGCGGCTTGGTCGCCGCGACTTTGATTTTGCCGAACGGCGGACGGCGGTGATACTCGAGTGCGGCGTGTTTCAGATCGTCGGCATTGGACATGGTGAAAAGCCCGTGGCGGGTCCCGGCGCCAGTGGCGGCGCGGGGGGATTACGAGCTTAGCATAGGGTCACAGCGCGCCCGCTGGCCCAGGCACGATTGATTCCGGTTCCTTTCCCGCCGCTGTGCCAAGCCGACGGTTGCCCTTTCCGCGACGTAGATCAATCGCCGTGATAGCCCAGATAATCCAGCCCCGCCTGCAGCATCGCGCGGGTGCCGATGTCGAGCGCGCCTTCATCGAGGAAAAACTTCGGTGAATGATTGGTCGGCGCGGTGGCCGGATCGGTTCCTGCGGGCGTCGCGCCGACGAAAAAGTAGACGCTGGGTGCCGGCACCGACAGCGCAAGTTGCGGGAAATCCTCCGACGCCATCCAGCGCGGGGATTCAATCACGTGCATTTTGCCAAGCGTGCTTTCCAGGCTCGTGCGCACCCGGACAGTCAGCGCCGGATCGTTGCTGTTGACCGGATTGCTGTCGCCTAGCGGAATCTGTGTCTCGACCGTGGCGCCATTCGCCGCGGCGACGTGTTCGGCGATGTTCTTCAAGCTCGCCAGCGCCTGCTTGCGCATGCCTTCGTCGAACGCGCGGATCGTGCCTTGAAGTTCGGTCGTCTCCGGCACGATGTTGAAGCGCTGGCCACCATTGAAGATGCCGAACGTGACGACGGCCGGGTCCTTGCTGATGTTGAGCTGACGACTGACGATGGTCTGCGCCGAGGTGACGATCTCGGCGGCAGTCACGATCGGATCGATGCCCTGCCACGGCATCGCGCCGTGGCTCTGGCGACCATGGACGACGATGCGGAAGGTATCGGAACTGGCCATCGCGCCACCGGCGCGCACGGCCACGACGCCGACGGGCAGCGTGCTTTGCACATGCATGCCGAACACCGCATCGGGTTTGAAATCCTTGAACACACCTTCCTTCACCATCAGCGGTGCGCCGCCTTCCTCGCCCGCTGGTGCGCCTTCCTCGGCCGGTTGGAAGATGAGCATCAGCTCGCCCGGCAGTTCAGCACGCAGCTTGGCAAAGATCACGGCCAAGCCCAAGGTCATCGCGGTATGCGCGTCGTGACCGCAGGCGTGCATCACGCCGACGCTCTTGCCGAGGTATTCGCCCGTGGCTTTTGAGGCAAACGGCAGATCGACCTGTTCGGTGACCGGCAACGCATCCATGTCGGCGCGGATCGCGAGCTTGGGCCCCGGTTTGCCGCCTTTTAGAACGCCGACGACACCGTTGTGAGCGATGCCGGTGCGTACTTCGTAGCCGAGTTTTTTCAATTCATCGGCGACGAGTTTGGCGGTGCGCACTTCGCGGTTGCTCAGTTCCGGATGCTGATGCAAATCGCGCCGCCAGGCGGTGATCTGTGGCAACGCATCCTGCACGAGCTGCGCATTCGTCTGCACTGCGGTTGCGCTGCCGACGACAAACGCGAGCAGCAGCGCAACCGAAACTAGTTTTTTACTCATATTCGGTTTCCTCGTCAAAGTCCAAGCACCAGATCCTCCGCCTCGACCCGATCCAGCCGAATCTTGTTGGCGAACAGCGAAAACGCCAGCGTGCCGGCCATGCCGCTGGCGCGCTGCACCCAGGGTGGCAGGTACAGCGGCGGCGCGATGTAGCCGGAAACGAAATACGGCTCCAGCGCGATCACATCGTGCAGCGCCATCTTGCCCGCGAACAGATTGCGGCACAGCTGCAATTTTTGATGCTTCAGCGCCCAACGGAAGAAGGTGTGCACCGAGAGCAGGCCGTGCAGGTACACGGTGTCCTTGGTGAACGCGCAGCCGCCGGTCAACGGCGCCCCGCGGAACACGCGCATCGCCGAAGTGAAACTATCGGTATCGGTTTGGCCGGAGTCGAGGAAAAATTTGAACACCTCGATGAAATCGGCCCCGGCCAGTGCCTTGTCGATCGCGAGAATGCGCAAACTGATGCGCTTCATGCGCCCGATGTCGATCGATCCGGACATGAGCTCGGCGAACGTGGCCAGGCCTTCCTGGGTCGCGGTGACGCGCGGCGAACTCAAGGCCAGCGAACCCAGGTTCGGCTGCTCGCGGCCGTTGAGTGCCGTGAGCGAGTGCACGAACGCTTCGTGCTCGAGCAACTGGTGTTTGTCGTACTCCGAAAAACACGTCGCCGAACGCAGGCGGATGCGGGTCGGGCCCGCCGCAGCTTTTGCGATCAGGTTTGGGTCGATCTCGACCACGACCTTGTGATGATTGAAAAACTCGCTCACACGTTGCTGCAATTCGTCGCGCAGCAGTTCCGCCGGGATGCAGTACTCGGCGTCGTTGCTAGTGATTTCGCGATCGAGCTCATCGGCCAGCGCGATGAAATGCCGGGCCGCGTCGATATTGCTGACCGTTCCGCCCGGCAGACGATCGCCCGGGCGCCCGAACAGACGAATCGAATGCTCAGTGATCGCCGGGGTACCGACCGCATCGAGCAATTCGGTCGCAATCTGCCACGATTGCACGGTGCGCCGCAGATAGTCGCCGACCGGATGCATGGGGTCGGCGCTCAGGAAGATGTCTTCGAGTTCTTCGCGTGTGCGCGAATAGTCGGTGGTTGCATATTCGACTTTGGGCAGTTGCACGCGGCCAGCGCGCCAGCATTCCAGAAAGTTGCGTTGCACATTCGCCGGCCAGCTGACGCAAGCCAGCAACTTGATGCCCTTCACCGCCACGACCAGGCGCCGATCAAGTTCAGCAAAGCGGGTCAATGCTTGTGAATCCGCCATCGGTTTTCGATCGGCCACCCAGATGGCTCAACTATAACGCGATTGCGCCGCAACGCTATTGCGGGCGGAATTGCGGCATATCCAACGCGGTGCGCAACGGATCGAGCAAGGCGCCGTATTTTGCTGCGCGCGCGGTGTCGCGCATCAGCGGCTCGCGCACCTGGCTCGCGCTGGCGGTGCGCACGCTGCGCGGGGTTTCATGGAACCGGCTGCACGCGCCATCGTAAGGTACGCCACAGAATTCCAGCAGTTCCGCGATCTGTCGTTCCGGCTCGGCCACGAGCGCTTCGTAACTCTGCGCGCGCAACCGCTGTGGATACAAGGCCTGCCAATGGCGGCTGGCGCGATCGTAGGCGCGCCAGTACGCGGCAAGATCGTCCAGGTCATAACTGAAGGCTTGCGTGCCTTCGGTGAACAGTTCGCGAAAACACGAAAAGCACGTTTCCAGCCGATCGCGTCGGCAATCGATCACGCGCGCACCAGGCAGCATCGCCAGGGCCGCGCCAACGCGCAGCCAGTTGCCGGGCAGTTTGTCGGTGAAGCGCATGCCCGGCTGCTGCCAGCGCGCCGTGCGGCCAAGATAGTCCTGGCCGAGCCGTTGCCAGTCTTGTGCGCTGGTCGTTGCGATCCACGCTGGAAATTGCATTTGCCGGCGCTGCGATTCAGCGGCGATCACCGCCGTCAGGTCGTCAAGCTCGCCGGCGCCTTCGATCAGCGGATGCGAGGCGAGAATCTGCTCGGCCAGGCTCGACCCGGCGCGCGGCATGCTGACGATGAAGATTACTTCGTCGCCCTGCTTTGTCGAGACTCCTGCCGGCGCTTGCGCAAACGCGGCGAGCACCGCATCGACATGTGCACTGAACTCGGCGCGATTCCACGGGCGAATGTGCCGAGTCTGCGCATTCGCGTGCATCAACACGTCGAATGCATCCGGGTAGCGCGCGTGATCGTCGAGCGCCTGGGCCAACGCAAAGCCGATGGAAATGCGGTCGTCGTCGCCAAGCTGCGGCCGCAGCAAGGCGGCCTGCATGATCGGGATATCGGCCGCTGCGGACGTTCGCGTTTTCAGGCTCGCCAGGCCCAGCCAAGCCGCACCGTCCGCTGGATTTCGCACCACCATGTCTCGATAGTATTGCGCGGCCGCATCGGCGTTGCCGAGTACGCGCAAGGCATAGGCCAGACGCAGGCGCGTGGTGTGATGATCGGCAATCTGCAACGCGCGTTCCAGCACCGGCACGGCTTCCTCGAAGCGACCCGCATCGCTCAGGGTTTTGCCCAGATTGGCCCACAGCGGTGCGGAATGCGGCGCCAGATCGCACGCGCGTCGGAAGGCAGCGATTGCCCCATGGCGATCGCCATTTGCATCGAGTGCCGTACCCAATCCGTTCTGGATAAGCGCATCGTCCGGGCGTTGCACAGCAGCACGCCGCAGCGAAATCAGCGCTTCGGCGTTCTTGTTCTGCAAACGGAGGGCGATAGCCAGCAAACGCAGGATTTCCGGGTGCTCGGGCGACTCGGCCAATGCCCCGCGCAACGCCTGCTCGGCCGCTTGGGCCTGTTGGCGCTGCAAGGCTGCAGCGCCGGTAGCAACCAGCTTGTTGGCTTGGTCAGAAAGACCGGCAAGGCGCGGCTCCAGGCTCGCCTGAGTTGCAGTAGTCACTGCTAGCGCTGCCCGTATTTGTCCAGCAGGCGTTTGCCCAGTGCCTTGTTGGCCACGCGTGCATGTGCCTTGCGCTTGAGTTGCGCCTCCAGCGCGTCGGCCGCGGCGGAAAGTTCGCCGCGCAGTTTCAGATAGGCTTGCCAGCGCTCGGAATCCAAGACTCCGGATTCCAGTGCCGCGAGCACGGCGCAGTCAGGCTCGTTGCTATGCCCGCAGTCGCCGAAGCGGCACTGGATTGCCAAGGCCTCGATATCGGCAAAACTCGCAGCGCCCAGGTCTTCGTCGCCGGTGAGCTTGAGCTCGCGCATGCCCGGAGTGTCGATCAGGCAACCGCCACCCGGCAGCTGGATCAGCGCGCGGTGGGTGGTGGTGTGTCGGCCGCGGCTATCGTTGTCGCGTACGGTCGCCGTCGCCTGGCGTTCGACCCCGAGCAGGGTGTTGGTCAGGGTCGATTTTCCGGCGCCGGAGGAACCGACCAGCACCGCGGTGTCGCCGGGGCCAAGATGCGCGAGCACCGGCGCGACACTTGCGCGATCCTTGGCATTGATCGCGTGCAGTTCAACCTCGGCTGGCAAGGCTTCGCGCAATTGCGCCAAGGCCTGCGCGGATGTCGCACTGTCCACTTTGTCGAGTTTTGTCAGCACCACGACAGGCGAGGCGCCGCTGCCCTGGATCAGCACCAGGTAACGCTCGATGCGGCGCGGATTGAAATCGCCATCCAGGCCCATCAGCACGAACACGGTGTCGATATTGCTGGCGATCACCTGGCGTATGTGGCGCTCGCCGGCGGCAATGCGACTGAGCACGGTGCGCCGCGGCAGCACCTGCTCGATCGACGGCGGTGATGCGGCCGTGACCAGGACGAAATCGCCGACTGCCGGCCGCTCCTCGGGAGCCGCCTTGCGGCGCAGGAAGCGCGGCGCCGGTTGCGCGCCGAATTCAGATTCGCCATCGTGCAGGCGATAACCGTTGCGATGCTGGGCGATCACCCGCGCCAGGCGATGATCCTCAGGCAGGGCAATCGGTGCCGCGTCCGCACGCCAGCCGATGGCACGCAGGCGCAGTTGACTATCGCTTAGTTCCATTGGGCCCATTTTACCCGGTTTGCGCACACAACCCGCGCAGCGTTTGAATTTGCGCGCTTTTCCGCTAGGATTCTCATGCAACCATAACAATTTGA
>JANXVS010000540.1 GCA_025351555.1 Pseudomonadota bacterium
CCGCAGGCAGTGGCGCGATAGTGTCGGCACCGAAATCCACTCGCGCGGCGAACGGCTTCGACGGCGACTCCAGCCTGCCTTGCATATGCAACAAATCCGCAATGTGTAAATCGATACTTCCGCCGGCGAACGGCAGACCAAGCGTCAACGTCAGCGGCAACGCAGTGTCCGCGGCTTTCTGCAGCGGTGCCGGCAGATCAAGGCGCACGCCGCGCAAATCCGAGGTCAAGGTAAGCCGCTGCGCTCCGGCAACCCCGGTGTCGCCGTCCGCACTGAAGCCGGCATTCCACAGCGTGCTGCCATCCAGGCGATCCGAATACGCTTGCAACATCGGTGCGTAAGCCAACACTTCGCGTGCCGGCATCGTCGCGCGCAGATTCGCTTCCACGACATGGCGTGAGTCGGCGGTCATCCCACCGACGGCAAGACTGAAATCCGCCGGCTTGCCGTTCATCGTCACTGCCAGATCATCCGCTGCAAATCCGCGCTGGCTGAAACGCAGTTTGCCGTTGGCGTTGTTCAGGTGCAGGTTGTACTTGGCATCGGCCAGATCGGCGTCGGCCAACATCACCGTGCCAGCCAGGTCGAGTTGGTCGGCCTGCTTGACTGGCGCATGCAGATGAAAGTCGATCTTGCCCTGGCCGCCGACGTCGACGCCGAGCAACTGCGCACCGTAACGCTGCCCGATCGGCGTGGCCTTGATGAACCCGAGCAAGTCCTTGCCGGAGCCGCTGCCGGTAGCGCTGAGTTCCACCACCACTTCGCCGACATCCGGGATATCCACGGTCGCCGTGTTCAACTTGATGCCCTGTGCCTGCGCGGCAGCGATATCCACGTGCAGACTGGTGTTGAGGAAATCGGCCACGCCGCGCATATGCTCGGCCGCGGGCCAGTCGTGCAGATAGATCAAACGCGCATCGTCGATCTCGGCACGGGCCTGGAAGCGACCGGCGGAATTGCGAAACGGCCAATCGGCCAGATCGCCGCGGAACACGGCGCGAGTCGAAGTGACGTGCCCGGAATCGAGCATTTGATCCAGAATGGTTACGCCGTGCGGCGACATCACGTTGATCGGCCAGAACAGATGCGAGGCCGTCACATCGGCATGCGTGATTGCAGCGTATACGTCGAGCAGCGGACGCGAGCCGTCGTCGTGCAACTCAACCGCGCCACGCAGTTCGCCGCCATAGCCGGCGCCTTCAAAAGCAATCGCGCCGGTCTCCAATCGCCAGGAGGATCGGGTTGCGGGCTCTCCGTTCTCGGTGACGGGTACCTCGGCGCCACTCGCCGCCGAGGCAGCGGTGCGATAAGCCACGATATCGCCGGCAAATTCGGAAAACTCCAGCGGCTGGCGGAACACGAGCGGATCGTCGATGCCGAACATCGTATGCGCCGGCAGGCTCAAACTGAAGGTGTCGCGATCACCCAGCAGAGTGCCGCTCAAGCCGCTGATGCCCGGGATTTTGTCTACAGCGTGCCAGGCTGCATCATTTACAGTCGCGGCGAGATCAAAGTTCTGCGCGCTGTCGACATGCAGGGTGGCCGCACTCATCTTGCCGACGGGGTCGGCCACGTACAGCCAGCGCCGCATGCGCTCCGCCAACGCATCGCTGAGCATCGCCACGCTGGCCGGTGCGGCCAGATCAATGCCGTGCGCCTGCGCTGCAAAACCGGGCGAGCCATCGGCACCGGCGCGGATTTTTTCCACATGTATATCGGCTGCCGGCGCACTCGTGCCTTGTTGCACGAGTGCCAGATCGGCGACATCGGCCTGCCAGCCGTGTTCGCCGCGTTGCCAGCGCGCGCCGAATGCGATTCGATCGAACCCCACGCGTGGCGCAATCTGGCGCTTGTCGTCGAGCGCGATCGGCGCCTGGGTGGTTAGCACCATTCCGGCCAGGTCGACCTCTGCACGCGCCTGCATCAGGCGCCCGCGCTGCCACCAAGTCCACAATTGCGCGCGGCCGCTGCCGCGTTCCAGCAACACGCCGGCAAGCGGATAGCCGTGCGCAATCGCTGCGAGATCGAGCGCATTGCCGCCAAGATAAATTTCGCCACCGCGACTATCGCTGTTGTAATCCAGGACCACATCCAGCGGCGCCGACGGCGTCTGCAGGCAACGCACGCGCGTAAGCACGCGGTGATCGTCGCCGGCATTGATCAAGCGCACTTCGTCCGCGGCCAACGCGATCTGGCGACCCGCCATTGCATCATCGATGTTCAGACGCAAGTCGCGCACGACGAGCGCGCCAAGATCAAACAGCGCATTGCCGCCGCCGCCGTTGTTGTCGCCACCACCGACGGCATCCAGTCCGTGCAGCTGCCAAGCGCCGGCGACATCGCGCACCAGACTCAGGTTCAACCCGGTCAGACGAAATTCGTTCCAAGTCTGGTTGTGGTGCAGCCACGAGAAAAAATTGATTTTCAGTTCGGCCTGGGGAATCACCGTCGCCGGCCGATCCGGCGTCGCCGCAGCGATGCGCACATCGTGCAGAACCAGCAGCGGTCCGTTGCTTTCCCAAAGGCCGTCAACGCGCTCGATCGTCACTGCCCGATTCAATCGTGTGCTCAGAAACTGCCCGATCCGCTCCGGATGACTGGCCATCCACGGCAACGCCAGCCGGCTGATCCCCACCACGACGGCGAGGGCGATGACCGAGAGCGCGAACAGCGCCTGCACGAAAAGACGCACACGATGGATGCGCCGGCGCCAGGGGGTCATGCGCGGCTCTGCGCTCGGTTACAGCAGCACCACATCGTACTGCTCCTGCGAATAGTGCTCCTCGGCCTGAAAACGTATCGTCTTGCCGATGAATTCCTCGAGTTCGGCAACCGCTGCAGATTCCTCATCGAGAATGCGCGCGACAACTTTTGGTGTGGCCAGCACCAGCAATTTTTCCGCTTCGAACTGACGCACCGCACGGGTGATCTCGCGGAAAATTTCGTAGGTAACCGTCTCGGCCGTCTTCATGCTGCCGCGGCCTTCGCAGGCCGGACACGGTTCGCACAACTGGCGCTCGAGGCTTTCGACGGTGCGCTTGCGCGTCATTTCCACCAAGCCCAAATGCGACATTTCATACACGGTGGTCTTGGCGTGATCGTTGACGAGCGCGCGTTCCAGCAAGCGCAGCACCTGGCGCTTGTGTTCGTCATCTGTCATGTCGATGAAGTCGATGATGATGATGCCGCCCAGATTGCGCAGGCGCAGTTGACGCGCAGCCGCCTGCGCCGCCTCCAGGTTGGTCTTGTAGACCGTTTCCTCAAGATTGCGGTGGCCCAGGAATGCGCCGGTGTTGACGTCGATCGTTGTCATTGCCTCGGTCTGGTCGATTACGAGATAACCACCGGACTTCAATGGCACGTTCTTCTTGAGCGCACGCTGAATCTCGTCTTCGACGCCGTAAAGATCGAAGATTGGCCTCTCGCCGGGGTAATGCTCGATACGCTCGGCCAGTTCCGGCATGAACTGATGCGCAAACTTCAGGGTGCGCTCGTAGCACTCACGGGAATCCACGCGCACTTTCTCCACCGCATGCCGCATCAGGTCGCGCAGTGCACGCAATGGCAGCGGTAAAATGCCCCTATCGCGCGTTGTCATGCGGCTTGCCCGCAATCCCGGCACCGAATTCGCCGGCGGCGATGACCATCGCGGCTATGCGCTGACTGTCCCGCTTACCGCCGACGGACACATCGACGCGGCTGCCTATGCGAAGCACAAGGACGCCTGCCACGTTCGCCGCTTCGCCCCCGACGAGGATCCCGTCGACGGCCGCCTCGCCCGCCACGGCCCACGCTGGTACTTCGACTACGACGCCGACCGCGCCGTCGACGACGAGCCTGTCCACCGCCTCGGCGACCACCGCTTCGCTGTCGGTGAATACGTCACCATCACCGACGACAACGGCCGCCCGCTGACCTACAAAGTCGTCGAAGTCGCCAAGGCCTGAAGCAACGCTGATCCTCCGCCATGATCTTCATGGAGATAGGGGAGATAGGAGATAGGGGGACACAATACGTATCTCGCCATTAAATTGCGCCGTCCCAACAATAGTGACCGAGATATGTATTGTGATCCCTTGTACCCCGGAACGAACAGGAATCGTAGGCCAGTAAATCACACTGACCTCATTCTTTCGCCCTGATACCGTTGGATCAGAGACCGCCTGCGCCTGTCTGGTGATGGACAATTGCGGTTGATTTCGATTCATTCTCATTCAAGAGAAAGTGGGAAC
>JANXVS010000036.1 GCA_025351555.1 Pseudomonadota bacterium
CACAGGTTCACTCGCCCGCCACGCCGTGGATCGGCCGCACCGATCCCCAGGTCTTGCAGCTCGGGCATTGCCAGTGATGTGCCTTGGCGCCGAAGCCACACTTGCTGCAGCGATACATGGCTTGGCCTTCGAGCAGCTTGCGCGTGAGGTCTTGCAAGATGAGCAGGTTCTCGCGCGCTTCACCGCGCGACGTGTCGAGCGTCGCGCCGATCAGGGTCATCAAGCCGCGTACCGACGGACGCTGGCGCAATTGGCGGGTCAGAAATTCGATCGCAGCGGCTTCGCCGCGCGTACTCGCATAGAGCTTGGACAGCGCGATTACTGGCGACACGCCCTGCGAGCGCTCGATGATATCGACGAGGAATTTTTCCGCGCGCTGCATCTGTGAAAGCCGCGCATAGCAGTCAAGCAGCGGCGTCAGCACTTCCGGCACAAAATCGGCATCCAGGGTGGAAACGCGCTCGAACGCCTGTGCCGCTGCTTCCGCATTACCCTGCTGCAATTCGATGTGACCGAGCACGATGTAGGCGCGTACGCATTCGGGTTGACTCTCGAAGGCCTGATCCAGATGCGCATGCGCCTCGGCAAAATTCTTGGCCGCACGCGCTTGCTCGGCCTGTTCGCAATGGAACTGCGCGATGACCGGACCTTCGGATTCGCCGCTGATCCGCTCCAGGCGGCGCGCGTGGTCAATGGCCTTGTCCCAGTCCTTTTCGTGCTGGTAGATGCCGATCAGATGCTTGAGCGCCGACGGCACGTGCGCATCCATCGCTACCAGATCGGTGAACAGGGTTTCGGCGCGGTCGAGCAGACCGGCGCGCATGTAGTCCTCGCCCAGTTCCAGCAGCGCGACAGTTTTTTCCTCGTTGCTCAGGTTAGGCCGCGCAATCAGGTGTTGATGGACGCGGATGGCGCGGTCCACTTCGCCGCGACGGCGGAACAGATTACCCAGCGCCAGATGCGTCTCAACCGTATCGCGATTGAATTCGGCCAGCTTGAGGAATACCTCAATAGCCTTGTCCGGCTGTTCGTTGAGCAGATAGTTCAGACCGCGAAAATAACTCGACGACAGTTCACTCACGCCGACACGGCGCGAACGCTCGCTGCTGCGGCGACCGATGTACCAGCCGGAGAACGCTGCGACGGGCAAGAGCAACGCCAGCAGGGGCAGAAAGAACGGTGCGATCGCGGTCATGCGGCGTGATCGTCGCCTGCGGGTTGCATGGCGTCGGCGATGGCATGGCGCTCGCGCCGCGGCTTCAGCTCACGCGTCAGCGCACGCACGCGGCGACGCAAGCGCAACACCAGGCCCATATACACGACCAGCCCGCCGCTCAACCAGCCCAGCAGCAGCGCACACAGAAACGCCGCTCCCTTGGGGGCGTTGATGATCATGAAATAAAAATCGAAGGCGATGCTCTGGCCGTTCAATGCGCCGAACAGGGCGCCGAGCGCCGCGAAAACCAGAACCGCCAGGATCAGTGCGAAGCGCATGCATCAAGTCCGTTATCCGATGCCGGCGATTATCGCCCAAGATCGACTTTTTCCGCGGAAATCCGAGTCAACAGCCACAAGCTCAGCGTTTCAGGGCTGCGTTCACGCGTTCGCGCAATTCCTTGCCGGGTTTGAAATGCGGCACATGCTTGCCCGGCAGCGCAACCGCCGTGCCGGTCTTGGGATTGCGCCCCATGCGCGGCGGACGGTAGTGCAGCGAGAAACTGCCAAAACCGCGAATCTCGATGCGTTCGCCATTGGCCAGCGCATAGCTCATCTGCTCCATCACACTCTTGACGGACATTTCGACATCGTTGAAAGCCAGATGGCTTTGGCTTGCGGCCAAGGCTTCGATCAGCTCCGACTTGGTCATGGGCGCGCGATCCGCTGTTTCTTGAGTTGAGGGAACCGGCACAAGCTGACCGAATATCGTCCGTTCAGCCCGTGCCAGTAGTACCACGATAAGTGCTGTCGTGGTCTGCGGCCTTGCAGCCGCAGACCAGCGATGTCACTCGGACTTGTTCATCTGCTCCTTGAGCAACGCACCCAACTTGGTGGTGCCGCCGGAAGCCGACTGGTACTCCTCGAGCGCGGACTGCATGTCGTCATCATCCTTGGCGCGGATCGACAGTTGCAGCACACGGCCCTTGCGATCCATGCCGGTGTATTTGGCCTCGACCTTGTCACCCACTTTCAGATGCAGGGTAGCGTCCTCGACGCGTTCCTTGGCGATGTCATTGGCGCGCAAATAGCCCTCAACACCTTCGCCGAGCTCGATCGTGGCGCCCTTGGCGTCCACTTCCTTGACCGTGCCGTTGATGATGCTGCCACGCGGATGCGCCGCCATGAACTGGCCGAACGGATCCTGCTC
>JANXVS010000042.1 GCA_025351555.1 Pseudomonadota bacterium
CAACTCTGCCGCTGGCCCATTTACCGGCGAAACGAAACTTTCGCTGGCGATGCCGACGGCGGCAAAACCCGCGCACATCGCCGGTGCGGCCAGCTCCGCGGCGACCAGCGATTCGAACCAGGCAAATACGCTGGGGCCGGCGCCGGAAATGCTCGCGCCCATCGCGCCGTGATCGAGCGCGGCCTGCTTGACCTGCGCAAATCCCGGAATCAGCTTGGCACGGCGCGGTTCGATCAGCACATCGGAAAGGCCGGCACGCACCAGGCTCGCATCGCCGCTGTGGCAACCACACAGCAGAAGCGCCAAGTGAGTGCTCTGCGCGACAAATTCGGTCAGTGCATAAGCGCCTTTCAAGGCCGCGCGCGCGCGGCGGGTTTCGAGCGCCGCCTCCGGGTGTACAAGTACACAATGCCATGCGGCTGGCGCGGGCACGCGCACGAGGCGATCAGGCGTCGCGAGCACGATGCCGCCGAGCAACATCGCGCCGACGTTGTCGCCATGGTAGCCGCCGCTCGCGACTGCTTCGCCGTCGAGCGCGAACTTGTACAGCGCCTCGGGCGATAGCGGTTCATCGAGCAGCGCGTTCGCTGCAACCAGGGCGGCGACCGCAGATGCCGCCGATCCGCCCATGCCCGAGCCGAAGGCGATGCCCTTGTCCAGCTCGATTTCGAAACCGAAAGGTAATTGCAATGCCTCGCGCAGCGCGATGAGGGCGACGCCGGCGGTGTTTCGATCCACCCGCATCGGCAATTCCACCGCGCAACCACGGATCGCTTCGATGTGCACGCGATGACCAGGCACACGGCGCACCGTCGCGCGATCGCCGGGACCGGCAATGGTATGGCCGAGGATGTCGAAGCCGACGCCGATATTGCCGATGCTGGCCGGTGCGAACGCGGTCGCCGTATTCATAACTGCGCTCCAAGCGACGCGGCGACGCGCAGCAAGTCGGCGAAGACGCCAGCGGCGGTGACTTCGGGTCCGGCGCCAGGACCTTGTACCACGAGCGGATTGTCGCGATAGCGCTTTGTGGAAAATTGCACAATATTGTCGGTCAGGCGGATATTGGCAAAGGCGTGGTCGCGTGGCAACTCGACCAGGCCGACGCGTGCCTTGCCGCTGCGATCCAGATGTGCGACGTAGCGCAAGACTCGGTTTGCCGCGGTCGCGCTGACCAGGCGCGCGGCCATGGCGCCATCGAATTCATTCGCCCGTTGCATGAATTGCTCCCGGTCAACGCTGCGCAGGGATGCGGGGACCAGATTCTCCACGATCACGTCGTCCAGCGACAGCTCCCAGCCGGCCTCGCGCGAGAGGATGACGAGCTTGCGCGCGACATCGGTGCCGGAAAGATCGTCGCGCGGATCCGGCTCGGTATAACCCTGCGCCAACGCCTCGTGCAGCAAGGTGGAAAAAGGGATTGTTCCATCGTAACGGTTGAACAGCCAGGCCAGCGTCCCGGAAAAAATGCCTTCGACCGCATGCAGTTCATCGCCGGTGTCGAGCAGATCGCGCAGGGTCTGGATCACCGGCAGGCCGGCGCCGACCGTGGCTTCGTAACGGAAGCGCGATGCGCCAGCGGCCGCTGCGGCACGGATTGTGCAGTAGCGTTGCAATGGACCGGCGCCAGCGTGCTTGTTCGGCGTGATCACATGGATGCCGGCGGCGAGCCAACCGGCATAGTGCGCGGCGACGGCGTCGCTGGCGCTGCAATCGATGATGACGGCGTGTGGCAGATGTGCCGCGAGCACGTGCGCAGCGAATGCGTCCATGTCGCAGGTGATGCTCGCAGTGGACAGATGTTCGCGCCAGTTTTCGCTGTCGCCGCGATCATCCAGCCACATCTGCCGGCTTGAGGCGAGCGCACGCAGGCGCAAATCCAGATTCGCCTCGTGTTTGAGCCGCGGCGCGGCGGCCGCTATCTGGTCGAGCAGGGCGGCACCGACCTTGCCCGGCCCGATCACGCCCAGCGAAAGGGTTTGTGGAGAAAGATAAAATGCCGCATGTGCGGCGCGCAGCGCCTTGGTCGCATCCTGCGAGCCAATGGCGACCGAGATATTGCGTTCTGATGCACCTTGAGCGATCGCGCGCACGTTCACGCGTGCCCGCGCCAGCGCGTCGAACAGGCGTGCGGCGACGCCGGGTGTGCCGGCCATGCGGTCGCCGACGGCAGCCAGCACGCTGATGTCGCGCGTGACTTGCACGCCATTGATCTGGCCGGCGGAAAGTTCACGCGCGAAGGCTTCTGCGATCGCGGCATACGCGGTGTCCGCTTCGGCGGCACGCACGACGCAGCAGATCGAGTGTTCGGACGATCCCTGCGAGATCATCACCACCGACACGCGCGCGGCGCGCAGCGCGGCAAACACGCGTTCGGCCGTACCCGGCACGCCGATCATGCCGGCGCCCTCGACGTTGAGCAGGGCCAGATCATTCGCGAGAGTGAGTCCCTTGACCGGGCCTGCCGCGTCGCCCTCGGCATCGATACGCGTACCAGGATGTTCCGGCCGGAAAGTGTTGCGGATCAGGATCGGCAGGCCGCGCGCGATCGCCGGCGTCATCGTCTGCGGATGGATCACCTTGGCACCGAAGTAGGCCAGCTCACAGGCTTCGTGATAACTCAGCGCGTTCAGGACCACAGCCTCGGGCACCAGGCGTGGGTCAGCCGTGAGCACGCCATCGACATCGGTCCAGATGTGCAATTCTTGCGTTTGGAACAATGCGGCAAATATCGCGCCGGAATAATCGCTGCCATTGCGGCCGAGCACAGTGGCACGGCCGCTGCCGTCGCGCGCGACAAAGCCGGTGACGATGATGCGTCGCTGCGGGTGGCGGCCGCGCCACTCGGCGAGCAGGGGCGCGGTTGCATTCCAGTCGACGGCGACGCCGAGTTCCTCGTGGCGCACGACGAGCAATTCGCGGGCATCGAGCAGGGCGTAGTCGGCGTGGCTCAGGCTCAGAAACGCATGTAGCACACGCGACGAAAATACTTCGCCCAGGCCGCTGATGCGCTCGATCGTCTCGCGATTGGCCATCCCGAGCACAGACAGTGCGTGCAGCAGGTCGGCCAGTTCCTTGAAACTCGCGCTCAGCCAGTCCAGCGTCGGCTGCGCACGTTCGCCGAGCAAATCTTGCGCTGCCACAAAATGGATTTCACGTACATTTTTCCATTGTGGATTCCAGTCCGATCCAGCCGCGGCGGAGTGAGCGAGCGCGATCAGCGCATCGGTGACGCCCTGCATGGCTGAGACCACGACGATCTGCGTCGCATCGTCCCGATCGCGCAGCAGCTGCGCGACATGGCGGATGCGGCCGGCATCGGCCAGCGAGGAGCCGCCGAATTTGTGCGCGACGGAGGTTGGTGAAACGGGAGCAGCGACAGCGTTCATGGAACCTCTCAGGGCGAGGCTCCGCAGGTTTTGGATGGATCGCCTGGGCGCCCGCATCCGTCTTCGGTGCGGGGCCGTGGTTTGCAGGAATCTATCTGCGCACGACGAACCGCACCACCGGCGTGGTGGTCGTCGTCGTAGTTGTCGTGACGAACTGGATGCGCATGGGGCAAGTGGAACCGATCATGGCGGGGTATGTCAAGCTGCGGCCGCCATGCGCGCCATCAACGCATCGTGCAGCAGCGGTTTACGCCAGCCTTCCAGCGCAGCCGGCCACGTGCGTTCGCCCACCAGTGATTCCAGATGGCGGCGCGGACACAGCAAGCCCTCGGGCAGATCGAGCTTGGCGGCGATCGCGGCGACATCGTCGCGCAATGTTGAGAGCAGGCGTTTTTCCGCACTCGTCAGCGCCGCGGGAATTGGTGCGATCGCAAGCTCATCGGCACTCAATGGCGTTTGCAGCAGGGCGAACAATTCCTGGCGTTGCGCCGAGCGCAGTGCGCGCAAGCCCTTGCTACGCTCGAACAGTTCGTTGCCGTCACGCGGCGGTTGGGCGACAAGATTCAGCGCATGCGCATCGTCCAGAATCCACGGCCGCGGTTTGTCCAGCGTGCGCGCGCTGGCGTCACGCCAGAGCAGCACGCGGCGCAGCAGCGCCTGGCTTTCCGGCGGCCAGTCGGCGGCGCCGCGGAACGCGCGCTGTGGCTGGGCGTCCGGCGTCGCATGACAGATGCGTTCGATCAGGCGCCGGCAATCTTCCGCCAGCCAGTCGCTGCGGCCGAGCACGGCCAGTTTTTCCGCGAGCAGCGCATGCAGTTGCGGCAGATGCGCCACATCCTGCGCGGCGTAATCCAACTGTGCCGGAGTCAGCGGACGCCGCAGCCAATCCGAACGCGTTTCCGCCTTGGGCAAATCAATATTGAGCAGCAGCGCGACCAGCTTCTGATAACTCAAGCCCGAGCCCAATCCTGCCATGGTTGCGGCAATCTGGGTGTCGAATAATATCGCTGGCCCGTCAGGCACAATTGAGGCAAGCGCTTCCAGATCTTCGCTCGCGCTGTGCATCACGCACACGCAAGCGGGGTCGCGCAGGCGTGCGGCGAGCGCCGCATGCGCGCCGAGTTTCGGTGCATCCAGCAGGGCGATGC
>JANXVS010000060.1 GCA_025351555.1 Pseudomonadota bacterium
AATCTCACCTTCAATAGCCTAGACGCCTTGGAAGACCACCTCGAAATCTCCCTTAGGAATGCAGAAAACCAGCACGACAGATTCAAATCCATCGTCCACTGGCCATGGATTGTTAATGCACTATTGAATTAGAAATGGAATTACACTGCTGGTTGGTCCTGTTCTGGCTGAACGCTGAACTCGACCAGTAACTCTCGACCCTCTACTGTCGCTCGCGACCGGCAGCTTCACGGAATCTGTGTTGCCATTGCTGTTTGTAGCAATCAGGAAATCCATCGACCGATCTAGCTGCCCCTCTGACCACCGTATCCCAGCCGGTCGCGGAAGAAATCGGCGAACGCACGAAGCTTCGCCGGCACTTGGAATCGGCTCGGGTAGTAGAGATAGAAACCATCGTAGGCGGGTAGCCAGTTGTCCAGTAGTGCGACCAGGGCGCCGCTGGCCAGGTGTTCCTGCACTGTATCCTGCATCAGGTGCGCCATGCCGATGCCGTCAAGCGCCGCCTGGGCAATCACGCGGGTGTCGTTGCATTCGAAATTGCCACCAACGTCAACCTCAAACCAGCGCCCGCGCTGCGACCCGGAAGGGTAAGCGAATTCCCATCGATACAGCGGGCCTTTGAGCGAGAAACGGTAGTGCAGGCAGTTGTGCTGCTTCAAATCGCGCGGGTGCTTCGGTGTGCCGTGTGATTTCAGATACGTGGGCGAAGCGACTAGGCGCGAGCGTTGCGGTCCGCTGAGCGGCAGCGCAACCATGTCTTTATGGATTCTTCCGGACAGGCGGATGCCGGCATCGAACCCGTCGGCGATAAGATCAGTCACGCTGCCGTCGATGCGCAGGTCAAGCCGGATTTCCGGATACCTGCGCAGGAAGTCGGCGAGGTGCGGCGCAATCAGCATCGGCACCGCGACCCGTGGCACAGTGATGTGCAACATCCCCGCCGGGCGCGCCTGTGAATCGCGGATCTGCTCGATCGCACTGTCGATTTCGCCGAGCGCGGGGCCGATGCGCGCCAACAGTGCATGCCCGGCTTCGGTGAGTCCGACGCGGCGCGTGGTCCGCTGCAACAGGCGCACACCCAGCCGAGTTTCGAGCTGGCGCATCGCCTGCGACAGCGCGCTCACGGAGACGTCTAGTTCCTCCGCGGCGCGACTGAAACTGCCGAGCGTCGCGATCGCGCAGAACGCGTGCAGGGCGTGCGAAGTGTGGTCACGCATTTTTAAGTCCAGCTAAACAGTCCATCAATCTGCAGCCTATTCTACTCATGGAATCCCTGACCGATACTGGCGTGTAGTCCATGATGTTTGCCGGGAGGCTAGAGCCATGAATCCCAGAAAGTTGGTTGTGAACCCAAGTGATCGAAGCACTCCGCTCAACGTCATCGGTCACAAGATCACCGTCCTCGTTTCGGAAGCGGACTCACAAACCCAGCAGATCACCCTCCAGTCGGGAGACGAGGGAGTGGGCCCGCCACCCCACCGCCATGATTGGGACGAATCGTTTTACGTCACCCGCGGCGAGGTGCGATTTACGTGCGGCGACCAGACCACGACGTGCTTGCCAGGCGCACTCGTACACGTCCCGGGTGGGACCATTCATTCCTTCAGCTTCGGCCCGGGCGGCGGCGAGATGCTGGAAATCACCGGAAAAGGAAGCAAGGCAGTCCAGTTGTTCTCCGCGCTGGATCGCGAGATCCCGCCAGGACCGCCCGACGTCTCCAAAGTGATCCAAGTCGTCGGCAGGTTCGGCGTCGTCATGCTCCCGCCGTGACCTTACCCGTTGCCGGGTATCTGCTGAAACCGTACGACGAGACGCGCTTCGGCAAGATGCTGACGCGAGTCGTGGAGCACATCGCGACATCACGTGCTGCCCCGGCGACGAGCGAACGCATCGCGATCCGCAACGCGGGTGATGGCTAAATAAATTTCACTGCGGCAGCAGAGCGGCCCGAAGGAATTGCGCGTCGGAGACGACCGTACTAGCGGAATCGACTGCCTCGTGTCGACCCAAACGGGTCGGTGGTGAGCGGCAGCAATCGGGTAGCTCCAGTGCATATTCTCAAGCGGCACGAACGGTCTTCACGCGTATGTCCACGTGGAGCGACTTACGCACCGCACCGAATATCGCCGCTAGGTTTTCCATGTTTGGGTTGCCTGCGGGCGAAAGCATGCGGTGCAGGCTCTTGCTGGGCGTTTTTGTCTTTGTTGCCAAGGTCTCAAATCCTACCGTCGCATTGACAAGATCGCGCAAAATCGCACGCGCCGTGTCAGGTTCGCCGTTGAGAAACAAGGTTGCTGCCTCGTCTAGCATGGATTTGGCGAAAGCCGGGTCGCGCTGGACGCGCTCGATCACGGTGTGTTTGAAATCACGGCTAAGTCTCATGGTGTCACCTCGTGCTGTTTGTTCCGCCGGATCGGACACGCTTGCGGGATTTGTATTCTGCGAGAAGATCCTTGGCCCGTGCGATGTCTTTAGATTGGCTTGCTTTGGTGCCTCCGCCGAATAACACGATAAGATTTTCGCCATCCATGACCAGATACACCCGGTACCCTGGACCCCAGTCGATACGAACCTCGCCGAGTCCCGAAAACCATTTGATCGCACTCGTGTTGCCGGCGGCGACCCGAAACGTAGCGGTGGCGACTTTCGCTGCTGCCTGCGCCGGCAAGCGGTCAAAAACCATGCGCGATAAGGGCTGGATCCATCTGCTCGCAGGTACTCTTCGACTCGGATCGCCATGGCTCTATAGTAACATATACGTTACTATTGTCGACAGGATGTTGAGAGCCGCCGAATGCCCCGTGTCTCAACTGACTCTTCGCGACCCTGTGCTGACTGTGGTGACCGTCCGGAATCGGGAACCCAATCGGTCTATGGCTCTGCGGACCCGAGCCGATTCGACCAACCGCGGGCAAGTGGAGACGCGAAGACCAATCGCTAAAGCGAGGTGCTTGGGCGGCAGAAAGTCAAAGCCGCCGATGTCTTCGAACCCCCCCGTGCCAATGTGACGTGAGACATGTCGGGTAGCGACAGCGCATTGCTGCGCTGCCGCCCCCTAAGAACCGGACTTGATAGTCGCCCATCATCCGGCTCAAGCCATTCTTCAGCACCACGGTGTGGCACCGAGCGACCCTTCGGAGTGTTTCGCAGTTCGACGGCGAGTGAAGTAGGTGGTCCACGCAGGATTGAATGGATTGGCCGCCCCTTGGATCTTGACGTGTCTCGTAATCGAGATCGTCATTGCGCGAAAAAGCCCAAGCCGGGGAGCGTCGCTACCGGCCGGACTGTTCGTTGCAAATTCCCAAGACCGGTGTCCGTGTGCATGGAAGTATCTCTTTCGAACCCACCGTGCCCCTTTCGTGGGGTGTCGACGCAGTGCCCACCGCCAGAGCAGTCGCCAAATGTGCGAGTCAATCGATGAGAAGCAGGCTTTCGCCACCACGTGGCGGTGATACATCGCCCAGCCCCGGATTACCGGATTGAGTTGCTGGATCACCGCAGCTTGCGTGGCACTGGCGTTGCCTTGGATGATCTCCCTGACTCTGTCGAGAAGCGATTTGATACTTCGCTTGGCAGGCTTGATCAGAAGTTTGCCGGTGTACTTGCGTACATTCTGACCGAGGAAGTCAAAACCCTCCGAGATGTGGGTGATCCGGGTTTTCTCGTCCGAAAGTTCCAATCCCCGAACGGCCATGAACTGCCGGACCGCCGGAAGTACTGTGGATTCGAGCAACTCTTTCGATATACCCGTGACTACAAAATCATCCGCATATCGGACGACATTGAGTTTGTGTTTGCGGCGTGCGTGTGCCGTCGAACTCACGCTGGCATAAACCGCCGCCTCCAGTCCATCCAATGTCATGTTGCAGAGGACGGGCGAAACAATTCCGCCTTGCGGGGTTCCACTCGTACTCGCAAACAGGGTCCCTTCATCGATGTATCCGGCCTGCAGCCACCGGCGCAAGATCGGCTTGTCCATCGGTATGTGCGCGAGCATCCAAGGGTGACTGATTTCGTCGAAACATCCCCGGATGTCTCCTTCTAGAATCCACTCTGGTGAGTTACGCCTAGCCAGAGTGATGAAGCACTGACCAATAGCATCGGCCGTCGAGCGTTCGGGCCGAAATCCATAGGAGTTCGGATCCGCCAGACACTCCGCTACCGGCTCCAGAGCAAGCTTCCACAGTGCCTGCATTGCTCTGCACCGGATACACGGAATGCCCAGCGGGCGCTGTTTGCCGTTCCTCTTGGGGATGTAAACACGCCGTAACGGCAGCGCACGATAGCCACGATGCCGCAACGATTGCATCCCGTTCCATTTGGCCGCCGGAGTAGACCATAGCTTGCCGTCCACGCCCGGCGTTCTCTTGCCGCGATTTTCCGTCACTCGCTTGACGGCCAACATCTTGCTGCCCTGCGAGCGGGTCAGCAGATGTTGCAAGGCTTTCACCTTGCCCCATCGGCTTTCCAAGGTTGCCTTGGCGATACGCACCTGGAGTCGTTTCACATCTGCCCGGATGCGGCTCCAGTCTGTCCGGAGCCACTCCCATTCAGCGCGCGCAGGCGCACCAGCGTCGAGGTTCATCGCTTGCGCCATGGCCTCGGTGCCGTCATCTGCTTTCCTGCGTACAACGATTGATCAAGTTCTCTCGCCATGAATGACCACGCGGAAGTCGGCCCGCTTTCACGTCGGACGATGTTTCAGCCCGTATCCCTCCCATTACAGGAAGGCGTTCGCTTTTTCCGCAATCCTTTACCCACAGGATCATCAGCGTTCCTCGCGGTTCGCCTGCCGTTGCCGGCAACCCTTTGGGCTTACCCTGTTCCGCATGAATCTCCGAGCGGGGAGGACCCTTCCTATTCGCCGGCGGTCGTTTGTCCATGAGGGTTTACCATATAGAAACCACTCCTCACCACACACCTTTTGGTTCAAGCCTGTCAGCATGTTTGGCTTGTTGAGGTTGACGACGTTTATGGGAAGTTCACTTGTGTTGGTCGTATCCACTCATCCCTAGTTCCTCTCCGCCGTCATGCTGGCAGATTCCGCTTTACCTCACGGCTTGGCGTACCGATTCCTCGGTGGCTACATTGTCCCCAGAGCTTCACACCGAGCCGTTACCGGCGCCGCATGTCTGGGTAGGGAACGGCTGATGGAACAGCCGGTTTCATCAGGCAACAGCACCTGTGAGACAGAAACTCACGCAACTTACAGGTCGCACATATGGACTCCTCCTCTCACGCAAGCTCTTCTTGATGGGGGATGGATCAACGCGAACGTATATACGGCTTCGTTGATGGGGCCGTCGCCCCGAGCCTGGATGGGTCGTACGCACCGCAGCTGCCTATCAGCTTTTCGACGCTTCGTAGCGTCATTGTCTCACTCGGCATTTGCTCCGGCGGATCGGATCCGTTTCCATCGTGAAGATGCGTTGTCGTGATGGCCTTCCTGGTAAATGTATACAAGTTTGTCTGAACAAATATTGTCAACGGCGGCCTTGAGTCACTTACGCCGCAGCGGCTGTTTGGATGGATACGGTTGAGTCCTTAGCGGCCTTCGCGGCCCATTTGCCTTCGGGGCGATAGCCCTCACCGTGTTTGATGATGGCGTACATGATGCGGGCCATGCGATTGGCCACGGCCACGACGACGACTTTGCGACGCTTGCCTTGAGCAAGCAGACGCCGTGCCATCAGACACAAGGCATCATCACGGCGTTGACACGCGGTCACGACGCTCTGGGCGCCCTGCACGAGCAGGGTGCGCAAATAGGCGTTGCCCCGCTTGGTGATGGCGCCCAGGCGACGCTTCTCGCCACTGGAATCTTCTTTGGGCGTGATGCCCATACTGGCGGCAAATTGACGTGAATCAGCATAGCGTTGCACGTTGCCGCCGGTTTCCGCCGCCACGGCCGTGGCGATGATGACGCCCACGCCGAGCATCGAGTCGAGGTTCTGTGCCACCGGGGATTGGTTCAGCTGCGCGGTGAGCTCGTTTAGGATTAGTTTGAGCTGCTGGTCGATCTGCTCGATCCGGGCGCCGATCAGTTCCAGCATCTGTAACAGCGGACGCGTTACTTCGGCATCGTCGCGTTCATGGATGCCAGCCATCAGCTCGTCGAATCCCTTTTGTCCCTTGGCCGCAACACAGCCACGTTCGGCCAGCAGGCCACGGGCTTGATTGGTACAGCGCAGGCGTTCGGCGACCAGGCGATCGCGCAGTCGGTGCCAACTGCACTGATCCTGCTGCTCGATTGATTTGACCGGGACCGCACGCACCCGTGCATCCCGGTGCGTCGCATAGATGGCATCGGCATCGTTGCCATCGGTCTTATTGCCGATCCGATGCTTGGCCACAAACTGGGCGGGTACCAGCTTGGTCTGATAGCCCCGCTGCATCAGCCAGCGTGACCAGTAATGCGCGCTCGCGCAGGCTTCCATGACTACCAGGCCGCGCGGCGTGTTGGGATTGGCGAATAACTTGGCGAGCGAACTGCGCGTCAGCGTGCGCTGTTTCAATCGTTCGCCGTGTGCGCCGAAGCTATGCACCTGGAATTTGTTTTTCGCCAAATCCACGCAATACACGAGGGCTGACGCAACGGGATTATTGACGGTAGTATTCATGGCGGACTCCTCTTCTCGGTTGATGGGCTGACTCGACATCCATCATGGCACTCGATGCCGTCCCTGGGAGGAGGAGTCCATCCCATCACCACTTAGAAAACGCGAACTGCTCCGGGGTCCACCGGGTTGGATCAAATGGTCAGACCGATTTCTAAGCCGACGATCGACTCAGGCCATTGGGTAAGTAAAGAGCCCTTACCGGCTTCGTTGCACGGTGAGAAAGTTAGAAGGCGTGATCACCAGTTCCGCGAATGATCACCGTCAACTGTTGTTAAGGATTGTTCGACGCCTGCCCGCATGCGCTGAACTGTCCGCGGGCGGCGGAGCGTGACGGGCAGGTGTTGGACAATCCTCGAGGGAGGAAACCGCGGGGGTGTGCTGAAGCGGTCAGCTGTTGGAATGACCTATGGCGATTTGAACGAACACGATGACGCGTGCGGTGGCGATCGTGACAGCGTCGTCAGTGGACTTCGCGCTGTGTAGCACGACGGGCCTGAAAAAGTATACGCAGTGTTGCCCGTGAAGCGTGTCGTCGGCGCGCGATTGGCAACGCGAAGCAATGGGCGTTCGTCTCGGCAGTGATCGAAGCAGTGCCGACGGAAGTGTTGGACGTGACGAACGTCGTGCGCTCATGCGCAACGACGCATGTTGGGTGGAGCACGGATGGGGTGCGTGCGCGCGAAGGTCAGGAGAATGATCATCGGCGCACCGCAGTGCCGGCACACGAAGGTGGGTGGGACGGATGCATTGGCGGTAGACGTGTGCTCGGCATCGGCATGAACTTCAGGAGCCGGTTGCTGCAGCAGCTGGCGTGCCGTGGCAATGTTTTGTGCGCGGCCGGCATTGGCGAGTAGCCCGTAGTGGCGGATGCGGTGAAAGCCGCTGGGTAGCACGTGCAGCAGGAAGCGGCGCATGAACTCATCCGTACTCAAGGTCATGGTTTTGTAGCGGGTCCTGCCGTGCACTCGGTAGTCCTTCCAACGGAAGGTGACGCCGCGCTCGTCGCAAGCCAGGAGCCGGCTGTTGGAGATGGCCACCCGATGGGTGTAGCGCGACAGGTAAGCCAGAACCGCCTGGGGTCCGGCGAAGGGACGCTTGGCGTAGACGACCCATTCGCACTGGCGCAGCGGTGCGAGCCAGTCGGCGAAGACCGTGGCATCGGAAAGATCGGCGTGGTCGCCGAAGAACTGCAGTTGGCCATGTGCGTTGTGGAGTTCTTCCAGAAAACGGCGCCGGAACAAACGCGACAGGACGCGGACCGAGAGGAAGAACCCGGGTTTGCAGGGCACCCACCGATGGGCATCGGGCGCAAGACCGCCGCCGGGCACGATGCCGTGCACATGCGGATGGTGAGTCAGTGCCGAGCCCCAGGTGTGCAGGACCAGGGTCACGCCGATGCGGGCACCCAGGTGCTTGGGATCGGCGGCGATCGTGCGCAGGGTTTCTGCGGCAAGATCGAACAACAAACCATAGATGACCTCCTTGTTGGTGTAGGCGATGGCACTGATCGGTGCCGGCAAGGTGAAGACGACGTGGTAATAGTCCACCGGCAACAGATCGGCCTGACGTGCCTGGAGCCAGCGCTGTGCCGCACGGGCCTGACACTTGGGACAGTGCCGGTTGCGACAGGAGTTGTAGGCGATCTGGGGTTGCGCGCAGGAGGAGCAGCGCAGCGCATGGCCGCCGAGGGCGGCACTGCGACAGAGCTCGATGGCCGACATGACCTTGAGCTGGCCCAGGCTCAAGTGACCGCGCTCGGATTGTCGCCAAGCCGGTCCGTGGGCGCGGAAGATATCCGCGATCTCCAGAGCGGGACGTTGCATCGCAACGCCCCCTTATGAAGGTCGCGTGCTCTCCAAGGGACTGATCACCTGGCGCAGCGTGTCGGTGGCCACCTGCGTATAGAGCGCGGTGGTCTCCAATTTCTTATGGCCAAGCAGGACCTGGATGGTGCGGATGTCGACCTTGTGTTCCAGCAGGTGCGTGGCAAAGCAATGACGCAAGGTGTGCATCGATACGCGCTTGTCGATGTGCGCGGCAGCGGCGGCCTCGTGCACGACGCGGTTGAGTTGCCGCGTGCTCATCGGATCCAGCGGATCCAGACCCGGAAACAACCAGCCGTTCGGCAGTATCTGGCCCTTGGCGCGGGCCATGCGCCACCACTGGCGCAGCCGTTCCAGCAGCAGCGGCGGCAGCAGTGCGTAGCGATCCTTGCGGCCCTTGCCTTGTTCGACCCGCAGCACCATGCGCTGGCTGTCGACATCACCGACCTTCAGGGCGATCACTTCGCTGGCACGCAGTCCCGCACCATAGGCGACCGACAACGCAGTCCGATGCTTGAGATTACGGGCCGCTTCGATCAGGCGGCCGACTTCTTCGCCGCTGAGAATCACGGGCAACGTATGGGCCACGCGCACGTGCTGCATCTGCGTCATCACCTCGGCGCGCCGCAGGGTGATCTCGAAGAAAAACTTCAGTCCGGTAATCGTGGCATTGAGCGTGATCGGCGAAACCCCGCGATCAACGCAGTGCAGCTGATAACGCCGCAGATCCTCGGCGCTGGTGGTCTTGAGAGGGCGATCGAGAAATCCGGCGAAATGCTGCACGGCGCGCAGGTAGCCGCTCTGGGTCTTCGCAGAAAGTTTACGCATCCGCATGTCTTCGATCATGCGTTGACGCAGCGGCGAGACACGTTGGGTTGAGGACTTGCTCATGGTTGAGGTTCCTGTAGCGAACGAGGCGGATTGCCTCACTTCGCAACATACGAAACAGAACCTCAG
>JANXVS010000079.1 GCA_025351555.1 Pseudomonadota bacterium
CTTAGGCGAGTCGGCCAAGGGTTCTGCCGCCAGTGATATATTGCCGTTCCCATTCCTCACCCACGTTCATACGCAATCATGCGGACCGCGTTGTCATTTCTTTGCCTTGTCTGGGCGAGCCTTGCCGGCATGCCGTTTGCCATGAGCTCGACCGAAAGCTCGGACGACTGGGAACTGGGCAACGCCCAATATCAGGATTTCGCGGCCACGCCAGACAGCAAGCTGGTGCGCGACACGCTGGCTCTGCCCTTGGGCGATGATTTGCAAAGCGCCGAAGTGGCCCGCCTGGATTTGGCCATCATGCGCCAGACCGAGGACGCAACATTGCTCAAAGCCTGGATGGAACACGACGTTGCCGCAGCCGTGCTCGGCCTGCCGGCGCAGCCGGCCGGGAGCGTTGGTGAAGCGATCGAACGCCAGCGGGCATTGCCGGCATCGCTGGATGTCGCTCAGCGCAGGGCGGTTTATGACGCCGTGGCGCACCGGTACCCACAGCATTCATCAAACGGTGGCGTCTTTCTGGAGAGCAAACACGTCTTCATTCTTCCCGATGACAACATGGCGTTCGGCTATCCTGCCAATATTGCTGGTGCCGCCAGAGCCATTGCCCACGCTCGTCTGTTCGCCAGCTCGTGCCTGGATCGCGGCACCTGCAGTCGTCTCACTTATTTCCTGCAGCAACCATCGACGCGACACGGTTTTCCCCTTGCGCTCTCGATCGCGACATGGCTCGCGATTGCCGTGGCCTTGATCGCGTTCGCCGTGCAGGCGCCGGGTACGCTCGTTTATCCCGGTTTCGTCATCGGCGTACCGCTGCTGATCGTCGGCGCGTTCAGTCTCTACGCTGTCAACGACAACTCCGCCCTTATCGGCATCATCTTCGGGGTCGTCTACGGCATTCCGATCGGTGTTGGATGTGCACTGGTGGCCGCACTGCTGCGTTACGTTGTGCGCAAGATACGCGGAGCACGCATTCCGGCGGCGGACGCAGAGAGCTAGTTGGCTTGGATCGCGTGCGTGCTCAGCCGATCTTCTGCAACGGCAGCACGGTCTGCCGCAGCATAGGCAAGTCGAGGTAGTGATCGGCCAGCAGGAAGGCGAACAACGCCATCAAATATACAATGGAATAATTGAACACCTTCATCGCAAAGCGCTCGTTTGGTGGGTTCAGCAGGACGATCGCGTAGTACAGGAATCCCACGCCGAGCACGAGGGCGCCGCCCAGATAAAACAAGCCGCTCATGCCGGTCAGGTACGGCAGCACGGTGACGATAAGCAGCAACACCGTGTAGTACAGCACATGCCAACTCGTGTACTCGACGCCATGCGTGACCGGCAGCATCGGCACTTGGGCGCGCGAGTAGTCGTCGCGACGGAAGATCGCGAGCGCCCAGAAATGCGGTGGCGTCCACACGAAGATGATCAGGAACAGCAGCAGCGCATACGGATGCACGTGGCCCGTGACCGCCGCCCAGCCGAGCATCGGTGGCGCCGCGCCGGCGGCACCACCAATCACGATATTCTGTGGCGTCGCGCGCTTGAGCCAGGCGGTGTAGACCACTGCATAGCCGATCAGCGAAGCGAATGTCAGCACGGCGGTGAGCGGATTCACCAGCACGATCAGGATCGCCATCGATACGGCACCGAGCACGACGGCGAAGATCAAAACCTGTCGTGGCGTCAATGCGCCGGTTGCGAGCGGCCGATGCGCGGTGCGCACCATCACGCGGTCGATGCGCTGGTCGATCAGGTGATTGATTGCGGCAGCTGACGCGGCAGCGAGCCAGATGCCGACCGTGCCGGCGACAAGCGGCTGCAGCGGCACCATGCCCGGCGCCGCCAGGAACATGCCGATAACCGCAGTGAATACGATCAACGCAACCACGCGCGGCTTGGTCAGTTCGAGGTATTGACGGGCGATTGCGGACATAGGCGCAGTTTACCGCGGCATCGTCGGTCGCAGTCGTACGACCAACGCCAGCAGCACGAGCAGCAATAGCGCCGCGCCGCCGTCGTGCGCGGTCGCCACCGGCAATGGCAGGCCGAGCACCACATTGCCGATACCAAGCGCGACTTGCAGCAACAACGCCGCTCCCAGCGCCAGTGCGAGCGTGCGCGTTTCGCGCCGGCGCGCGGCCAGCAGCGCCAGCAACAGGCCATAAGCAAACACGATCAACGCGCCCAACCGATGCGCTAGCTGGATCGCCGTGCGCGCTGCGGCATCCAGCACACCACCTTCGTAGTCGACGCCAATGCCGCGCCACAGAACAAAGGCGGAATGGAAATCGGTCGGTGGCCGCCATTGACCGAGACAGATCGGAAAATCCGTGCCACAAGCCAGCGCAGCATAGTTCGCGCTGGTCCAGCCGCCGAGCGCGATCTGCACGGCGAGCAGGATGATGCCGATCACGACCATTCTACGCAATGCGGCATTTTCCACATTTCCCATCGATACGATGGTCAGGCGTAGCGCGATGTAGGCAAGTAACGCGAACAGCGTCATGCCCCCAAGCAGGTGCGCGGTCACTACCAGCGGTAGCAGTTTCAGCGTTACCGTCCACATGCCAAGCACGGCTTGGAACACGATGAAAACCGCAGCAAACCACGGCACGATCGCTAGACGACCAAGATCGCGGTGGCGCAGCCAGGCCCAGCCGGCCAGCGCAAACGTGACCAGGCTCAAACCGCCAACCAGGAGGCGATGCGCCTGTTCGCGCCAGGCTTTGTCCAATTCTAGGGGTCGATCGGGAAACGCCGCATTTGCGCTCACGATGTCGTGCGCCTGCGTCGGCCAGGTCAGCTTGCCGTAGCAGGTCGGCCAATCCGGGCATGACAGACCCGCGTTCGACAAACGCACGAACGCGCCGAACACGATGACCAGGAGCGCGAACGCGGTAGCGATCCAAGCCACGCGACGCAAGCCGGGAAACCGCGTCGTGGAAATCGCCATCAGTAGATGACCTTCTGGATATCGCTGCGCAAACCCTGCGCAGAATACCCATCCGGATAGCGCAGCATCAACAGGCCACGGGGATCGACCAGGGTCAGCGCCAGCGAATCCCCGCCGCTGGCGCGCTCAGTAGCGAACGCGCCGCTGTCATCGCGCCCAGCCAGCAGTGGTGCACGTGCTGATATAAATTGCGCGGGCAATGCCGCGCCGACATAGACAACGCGCAGACGATCCATGTTCTTTCCCAGAGTGATGCGCATACGCAGCATCTCGTCCAGGCGCTCGCGGCAAGCCGCCGCGCATTGCGCGCCGGGCAACGCGAGCAGGGTCCAGCGATATTCCGGATCGCGCCAGGACAGCGTGCTGCCGTCAGTGAGAGTCACAGTAACCGCGCTGATGTCGCGCGGCGGATCGACCAGGGCACCGCTACTGCGCGTCTGCAGGGGATGCCAGCCGGTTGCGCTGAGCCACCACGCAATCGCCAGCGGCGCCGCAAATATCAGCAGCACCGCGATCAGCGCCAGTCGATTCCTGTTTCTGGTTTTCATTTTGTTGCATTATCCACTTTGCGCCAATGTTTCCCGATGAAGATAGTCAGCGCCACGACCACGAAGGCGAACCACTGGAAAGCGTACGCCCGGTGCCGCTCCGGCGGCATCACGTTCGGCGTCCATGCACGCACGAAACCGCTGTCCGGCGTGGGATCCATCAGCAGCATGCGCGGTAGCAGCGGCTTGCCCAGATCCGCGGCAATCGGCTCTGCATCAAGGTACAGGGTCAACTTCGGCCACGTCGCCTGCGTCAGCAAGGCATTGCCGCCGATGCGCAGCCCACCGCCGGGAAACGGCGCGTAGATCCCGGTCAACACCATCTCGTCGGCCAGCAGTCGCGGCAGCGGGGGCGTCGTGCCGGGCGCGTGACTCCAGACAATCCAGCCGCGATCCACCAGCAGCAGGCGATCTTCGCCGTCACCGGCGAATACGCCGATTGCATGCACGCCCAACTGGCCGCCATGCATCTGTTCGTCCAGCAGGTAACCGCGGTCGATCAGGAAATGTCCAGCGATGCGCACATGTGGGTAATGCTGCAAATCCATGATGTCGCGTACGCGGTCAAAATCCACCGGCATCGTTTGCGGCTCAGCGCGAAACGCAGCGAGCAACTGCTCCTTCTGCGCGGCGCGATCAAGCTGCCATAGTCCCAGCACTGTAAACACGGCAATGCCGAACAATGTCAGTGCCACTGCGAACAACGAAGGACGCTGCCAACGCCGCGCCGTCATCGGTTGCTGGCGCTATACTTGCACTGGCTTTGCCGCAAGGAAACCTCGCCCATGTTGACTACCCTGGTCATCGTCGCGTTTCTGATCGTGATCGTCTACAACCTGGGCGCTGGCCTGTACTACATGATGACCGACAAGGGCCAGACCGACCGCACGGTCAAGGCGCTCACGCGCCGCATCGGCCTATCGGTGCTGCTGATCCTGCTCGTCATCCTCGGCATCTGGACCGGCGTGATCAAACCGCACGGCCTGGGACATTGAACAGCAGCACTCTTACAGTACGTACACAAACATAAACAGGCCCAGCCAAACCACGTCGACGAAGTGCCAGTACCAGGCCACCGCTTCGAACGCGAAGTGGTGATCCTTGTCGAAGTGGCCCTTGAGGCAGCGCAACCAGATCACGCTGAGCATGATCGCACCCAGGGTGACGTGCATGCCGTGGAATCCGGTCAGCATGAAGAACGTCGAGCCGTAGACGCCGCTGCCCAGGGTCAGATTCATCTTGGTGTAGGCCTCGATGTATTCGCCGGCCTGGAACTTCAGGAACAGTGCGCCGAGGATGACGGTCGCCCCCAGCCAGATCAGTAGTTGCGTGCGCCGACCGGCGCGCAGCGCGTGATGGGCGATGGTGATGGTGACGCCGGAAGACAGCAGGATCAGGGTGTTCAGCAGCGGTACGCCCCATGCCGGCATGCTCTCGAAGCTGCCGCCGATAGCGCCGGGACCATTGGTCGGCCATGCTGGCGTGTAGCCTTTCCACAGGAAGAAATTCGTCAGCGCGCCATCGCCCTCGCCGCCAATCCACGGCACCGACATATTGCGCGCGTAAAACAGCGCGCCGAAGAACGCCGCGAAAAACATCACTTCAGAGAAGATGAACCACATCATGCCCATGCGGAACGAGGTGTCGACCTGCTTGCTGTAGATACCGGCCAGAGATTCCCCGATGACAGTGCGGAACCAGCCGAACATCATCGACAACAGACAGGCAATGCCGAACGCCATGAGGTATTTGCCGTAGGGGGTGGTCTCATTGATCCATAGCGCCGCGCCAACGACGGTGCTGGACAAGCCGATTGAACCCAGGAACGGCCAGCGCGTGCCGTGAGGGACGTAATAAGCGCCTTGTGCTTGTGCCATGAGGGTGTTCCTGTAAGGAAATCTTGTATTTACAAAGTGCGGCTAGGGACGGCCACTTTTTGATCTTCGCGATCACGGATGATCGCACCAGTTACGGCCTGTTCGGCCAGCTTTTTCGTCGCCAGTTCATTATTGTAAAAAGTATACGAAAGCGTCAGCGTGTCGACATCGCGCGGCAGCTGCGGATCGACAATGAACTTGAGCGGCATGCGCCGCGACTC
This sequence comes from Pseudomonadota bacterium, assembly GCA_025351555.1. Lineage (GTDB taxonomy): Bacteria > Pseudomonadota > Gammaproteobacteria > Xanthomonadales > Rhodanobacteraceae > Rudaea. The sequence goes on from JANXVS010000079.1 coordinate 5,597, forward strand.
GCCCGCTTGCAACACCTGCTCGGTGAAGCAGAAGCACTCGGTCTTGTTGAAGTACAGCGACGCGGTCTTGGGCGCGATGCTCGGTACCGCATTGCCGACGATCGCCTTCGGCGCGATATTCGTCGCATCGAACCAGGCTTCGCTCAGCACGCCCGGATGCACGCGGACGCTGACCTTTTCCGGCGCAAAGTGCCAGGCAAGCGTGCTATTGACACTGCCGACAAACTGCACGGTGACCCAGCGCGACGGATCGGCAGCAAGCGCAGCGACTTTCGCACCGCCTGCGGCCTGCGCGTCGAGCTTGATGCCCAGCACGTGCACACAGGCGATGCGGTACAGCGGCACGCAGGCGAAGCCGAACAGGAACATCGCGCCGCACGCGATCAGCGCGCGTTTCAGAAACTGCTGGTTGCGTTGCGTGGCGTTCGTTTCCATCAGTGCCAGAGAAACTGCTTGACGAAGAACAGTACGAAGATCGCGAATGCAATGCCGCCAACGATCCACACCGTGCGACGGATGCCGGCGCGGCGCTGATCAGGATTCGTGCTGGCGGTTTGTTCATTCATAGTTTGAAAAGTGCAGCCAGGGACAGCTGCTTTTTGATTTCCGCGATCATGGATCGATCGCACAAGTTAGTGTGTGATGTCGCCGTGCGCCAGATCCTCGTCATGAATCACCGGCGGCGTCTCAAATGTATGGAACGGCGCCGGCGAGGGCACGGTCCATTCCAGGCCATGCGTACCTTCCCAGACATGCATGGTCGCGGGCGCGCCCGACTTGAGCGAACGGCGCAGGATCAGGAACATCATGATCGGGGTCAGGAACATGCCATAGGCGCCGATCGTGGAGACCAGATTCCAGTCCGCGAATGCGACGTTGTAATCAGGGATGCGGCGCGGCATGCCGGCCAGGCCGAGGAAGTGCTGCGGGAAGAACAGCACGTTGACGAACACCATGCTCCACCAGAAATGCACCTTGGCCCAGGTCTCGTTGTACATCCTGCCGGTCCACTTCGGCCACCAGTAGTAGATCGCGCCGATGATCGCGAACAGTGCGCCGGTGACCAAAACGTAGTGAAAATGCGCGACGACGAAATAGGTATCCTGATACTGGAAATCGGCAGGCACGAGCGCGAGCATCAGGCCGGAGAAACCACCGATCGTGAACAGGATCACGAACGAGATGGCCCATAGCATCGGCGTCTCGAAGCTCATCGAGCCGCCCCACATTGTCGATACCCAGTTGAATACCTTAACCCCGGTCGGCACTGCGATCAGCATCGTCGCGTACATGAAGTACAGCTCACCGCCAAGCGGCATGCCGACGGTAAACATGTGATGACCCCAGACGATGAACGACAGGAACGCGATCGACGCGATCGCAAACACCATCGCCTGATAGCCGAACAGCGGCTTGCGGCTGAACGTCGGGATGATCTCGCTGACGATGCCGAACGCCGGCAGGATCATGATGTAGACCTCGGGGTGGCCGAAGAACCAGAAGATGTGCTGGAACATCACCGGATCGCCGCCGCCCGCGGCGTTGAAGAAGCTCGTACCGAAATATTTGTCGGTCAGCAGCATGGTCACCGCGCCGGCAAGCACCGGCATCACCGCGATCAGCAGGAACGCCGTGATCAACCAGCTCCATACGAAGATGGGCATCTTCAACAGATCCATGCCGGGTGCGCGCATGTTCAGGATCGTCGCGATGATGTTGATCGCGCCCATGATCGAGGAGATTCCCATCAGATGCACCGAGAACACCAGGAACGCGACACTGTTGCCGCCCTGGATGGCGAGCGGTGGATACATCGTCCAGCCACCAGCCGGCGCGCCGCCCGGCATGAACAGCGTCGACAGCAGGATCGTGAACGCAAACGGCAGGATCCAGAACGACCAGTTGTTCATGCGCGGCAGCGCCATGTCCGGCGCGCCGATCTGCAACGGGATCATCCAGTTCGCGAGGCCCACGAAGGCCGGCATGATCGCGCCGAAAATCATCACCAGCGCGTGCATCGTGGTCATCTGGTTGAAGAAATACGGCTGCACGAACTGCAAGCCGGGTTTCATCAGCTCGGTGCGGATCACGCCCGAGAACGCCGCACCGACGCAGGCCATGATGAACGCAAAGATCAGGTACAGCGTGCCGATGTCCTTGTGATTGGTCGAGAACACCCAGCGGTTGAAGAAACCGTGTGGCTTGTGGTTGTGGTGATCATCTTGCGCATGATCGGCGTAATGTGCGGCGGCGTGGATAGCCATGATGAACCTCTGGATTTAAAGTGCTGTCGGCACGGCGGACGCGCCGGTTGCAACTGGCGGTGCCGCAGGCGTGGGAATCGCGGGCGCGGGCGCCGCTAACGGCGCATTCGCCTTCGCGTAGGCAGCTTCCTGCTCGTCCAGCCATTTCTGGAATTCGGCCATCGGCACCGCCTTGACCACGATCGGCATGAAGCCGTGATCCTGACCGCACAGCTCGGCGCACTGGCCGCGGTAGATACCCGGGTCGTGGATGTTCGTCCATGCGTCGTTGATGATTCCGGGGATGGCATCCTGCTTCCAGCCCAGCTCCGGCACCCACCAGGCATGAATCACGTCATCGCCGGTGACGACGAAACGAATCTTTGTGTCGGTCGGCAGCACCAGCGGATGATCGACATCGAGCAGATAGGTCTGATCGTTGCCCTGCTTGACCGCAAACGGATCGAGGCCGGATTTGAGCTGGCGCGTCTTGTCGCTTTGCGGATCCAGGCGCGAGATGAAATGCACGTGATAGGGTTTGTCGCCGAGATTGATGTAGTCGTAACCCCACTTCCACTGATAGCCGGTGACCTTCACGGTCATCTGCGATTCTTCGGTATGGGCCATGCCGATCATGACCGTTGTCGCCGGCCACGCCAGCGCGATCAGGATCGCGATCGGCACCACAGTCCAGATGATCTCGGCGATGGTGTTATGCGACCAGGTCGCCGCGACCGCGCCTCTGGATTTGCGGAACTTGAACATCGCCACGATCATGGCGCCGAACACCAGAAAGCCGATCACGCAGCACACGTAGAACGCAAGCATGTGGATGCCGTAGACCGTACGCGAGGTCTCGGTGACTCCTTCGGTCATGTTCAACTGCCAGGGCTGCGACAGCGCCTGTGCGGCGCCCGTCAGTGCCGCCAGAGCGGCGCCCAATACCCAATTGAATCCGCCCAGTCTGCTACGCATCAAGCCGGCACCCTTCATTCGTTTCACCCTGCATCGAAAGTTCCATTGCCCCACCGCTGTCCTGCATCGACGCGATCCTTAACCCGCTAATGATAGTGAGCGCGCCAACGGCGGGCAAGTTTGGGTTGCGGCGGAGCGTACCCACGGCGCCTGCGTAGTCGTGCGCGAGGCTGCTAAACTGTGCGGCCTTGCGTCGTTTCAAGCACCTGCCTGCGACCCAAAAAACCGATGACTGCAGCCATTCTCATCCCCGAACTCCCCGCCGTACCCGACGCCGCGCGCGCGCGCCTGACCGCCGCCTATTGCCGCGATGAAACCCAGGCGATGGACGAACTGCTGGCCCAGGCCACGCTACCACCGGCCGAACGCGATCTGGTGCTGGCGCGCGCCACTGAGCTTGTCGCGCGCGTGCGCGCCAAGGCGAAAAATCAGTCCGCGGTCGAATCGTTCATGCGCGAGTACGACCTGTCCAGCGAGGAAGGCGTGCTGCTGATGTGCGTGGCCGAGGCGCTGCTGCGCATTCCGGACAAGGCGACGGCGGACAAACTCATTTCCGACAAACTCGGCGACGCGAACTGGGAAACACATCTGGGCAAAAGCGATTCCGTGCTGGTCAATGCCGGCACCTGGGGGCTGATGCTGACCGGCAAGCTCGTCACCCTCGCGGACGAGACTCAGCGCAACGTCGCCGGCGCGCTCAAGCGCCTGATCGGCCGCGCCGGCGAACCCGTCATCCGCCTCGCCGTGCGTCAGGCCATGCGCATCATGGGCCACCAATTCGTCATGGGCCGCACGATCAAGGAGGCAATGGATCGTTCCGTCGAGAAGGACAATCGCGCCTACCGTTATTCCTACGACATGCTCGGCGAAGCCGCGCTCACTCAGCCCGACGCCGAGCGTTACCACAAGGCGTACAAAGATGCGATCGTTGCACTCGGCGCGCGCGGCCCGTATAAAAATGTACTCGATGCACCGAGTATCTCGATCAAACTGTCGGCGCTGCATCCGCGCTATGAAGTGGCTAAGCGTGCGCGCGCTCATGCCGAATTGACACCCAAGCTTCTGGAACTGGCGCAGCTGGCGAAGAAGAACGGCATCGGCCTGACCGTCGACGCCGAAGAAACCGATCGCCTGGAACTGTCGCTGGAAATCATCGCGGCCGTGCACGCCGACGCCTCACTCGCCGGCTGGGACGGTTATGGTCTGGCGGTGCAGGCCTATCAGAAACGCGCGCCCTTCGTGATCGACTGGCTGGCCGAACAGGCCAAGAAAACCGGCCGTCGTTTCTGCGTGCGCTTGGTCAAGGGCGCGTACTGGGATTCGGAGATCAAGCGCGCGCAGGAAGGCGGCCACGCCGGCTATCCCGTGTATACGCGCAAACCCAATACCGATGTTTCGTACCTGGCCTGCGCGCGACGTCTGTTCGATCACGAGGCGGCGTTCTATCCAGCGTTCGCCACGCATAACGCGCATACGATCGCCGCGATTCATCATCTGGCCAATGGACGTCCATTTGAATTCCAGCGCCTGCACGGCATGGGCGCGGATCTATATGCAGAAGTCGTCGGCGAGAAGAACCTCAACGTCCCTTGCCGGGTTTATGCGCCTGTCGGTTCGCATGAAGATCTGCTGCCGTACCTCGTGCGCCGCCTGCTGGAAAACGGCGCCAATACCTCATTCGTCAATCGCATCGTCGACGAATCGCTGCCGATCCGCGATCTGGTCGCCGATCCGGTCGATACAGTGCGCGCCTTCACCACCATCCCGCATCCACGCATCCCGCAACCCATCGCCATGTTCGAGCAGATCACCACCGGCGAGCAACGGAAGAATTCCATGGGCGTCAATTTCGGCAACGACAATGAATTGAAAACTTTGGCCGACGACGTCGCCAAGATTGCAACGAATTGGAACGCGGCACCGCTGGTTCCGGGTGCCATGCTCACCGGCGAAAAGCAGCCCGTGACCGATCCCTCCGATCGCCGCCGCCAGATCGGCACCAAGCAGCAAGCCGACGCGGCGACCGTCGAACGCGCGCTGGCCAATGCCGTCGCAGCGCAGCCGGCCTGGGACCATCTGCCCGCCGCATCACGCGCGAAAATTCTCGAGCACGCCGCTGATCTCCTCGAAGCACGCCGCGCGCAGTTCGTCGCGCTATGCGTGCGCGAAGCCGGCAAGACCCTGCCGGCAGCGATTTCCGAAGTCCGCGAGGCCGCCGATTTCTGCCGCTACTACGCGGCGATGGCGCGCAAGCTGATGGGCCATCCGGAAACCTTGCTCGGGCCCACCGGCGAATCCAACGAATTGTCGCTGCACGGCCGCGGCGTCTTCGTCTGCATCAGCCCGTGGAATTTTCCGCTGGCAATTTTCATGGGCCAGGTGGTTGCCGCACTTGCCGCCGGTAACTCCGTGATCGCCAAGCCTGCCGATCAAACCGTGCACATCGGTCACGCGGCGGTGAAACTGCTGCACGAAGCCGGCGTGCCCGAAAATGTTTTGCAATTCGTTCCGGGCAAAGGCTCGATGCTCGGCGACACCTTGCTGACGAAACCCGATGTCGCCGGCGTGTGCATGACCGGCTCGACGACAACCGCCTGGACAATCAATCGCACGCTGGCCGCACGCAACGCGCCGATCGCCGCTCTGATCGCCGAGACTGGCGGCCAGAACGCGTTCATCGCCGACTCGTCCGCACTGCCGGAACAACTGGTCAAGGACGTCGTCGCCTCCGCCTTCGACTCCGCCGGTCAGCGCTGCTCGGCCGCACGCGTGCTGTTCGTGCAGGACGATATCGCCGACAAGGTGATAGCCATGCTGTCTGGCGCGATGGATGAATTGAAGGTCGGCGATCCGGGACTGCTCTCGACCGATGTCGGCCCGGTGATCGATGAGCCGTCGCGCAAGAATTTGGTCGATCACGCCGCGCGCATGGATACCGAAGCCAAGCTGATCAAGCAGGTGCCACTCGGACCGGAATGCGCGAACGGCACCTACTTCGCGCCGCGCGCGTATGCGCTGAAGTCGCTGTCACAGCTCACGCACGAGGTCTTCGGCCCTGTGTTGCATGTACTGCGCTGGAAGGCCAACGAACTCGATGCCGTGATCGACGCGATCAATGCGACCGGCTTCGGTTTGACCTTGGGCATCCACAGCCGCATCGATTCCACAATTGCGCATATTTCACAACGCGCCAAAGTAGGCAATTGCTACGTCAACCGCAACCAGATCGGCGCCGTCGTCGGCGTGCAACCTTTTGGCGGCGAGAACCTGTCAGGGACGGGCCCGAAGGCGGGTGGGCCGCATTACTTGCTGCGCTTCGTGACGGAGCGGACGTTGACGGTCAATACGACGGCCGCGGGGGGGAATGCCTCGTTGCTCACACTTGGCGAGTGAGGCGAGCGCGAAGGACTTCAATGGAGAGAGTTTCTTTCTCTCTATGCAGCATGGCATGGCAGTTTGGACAGACCGGGCGCAAATCCTTTATAGGGTTTACCTGATACTCGCGCCCAATGTCCGATAACGGGGTGAGATGGTGTACATGGATGAACCCTGCTCCTAAATCACCGTACACCTGTTCGAACGAAAAATCACAAACAATGCATACGGCGCCGTAGTGCTTAATGCACATGAGCCGAGCATCCTTGTCGCGCTCGTACCTGGATGCAAGAACGCGGACCAATGCGCCTTCCATGTGTGCAGCACCCGACTGAAGATCGTCAGTGTCTTCTTGCACGAAGCCAGGATCGGGAAGACTCTCTCCGAGAAGGGCTTCTAGCTGACTCAAAAGCGCTGGGCTGTGCCCGGCCGCAACTCCCTTGCTGCTTTTCTTGCGAGCTGCAAGATCTACCGCATCAAATAATGCCGGACTCAACGAATCAATTGCCGAGATGAATTCGTGCTCTGGTTGATACGGGAGTTCTGCCAGCAGCGACCCGGGGATCGATGGATAGAACCCGCGTTCGTCCTTCCCCGCAAAAAGCTCCACATGTCTGGATCGCGCTTCTAACGCCTTGTTTCCTACGATGAGGCGCACGTGATTTTCATTTGTCGTCAGAATTTCTGTCCAACCGACATTCAATCGTACGCCCCAGCCATAGTCGGTAACCCCCCCAGCGCTCAGGCCCGTGAGCCGCCGCGCGCCGAATCAGTGTTCCCAGCAGCTGAACAAGCTTGGTTTGCAGTGCGCCTGGAACAATTGCTAGTGGTCCCACATCCGCTCGTGATAGCTCAGGCCATACGTTAGCCATCGAAGGATTCCTGCAGGTGAGCACGTGATGAAGATGTTCTCCTTCTGCCACCGTGAGGCGAAGCACTGAAGCAGCAGGTCCATTTTTCAAGAACAGCGCACCCTGCAACACGTGATCGTTGCGAAGCTCGTCCAAGGTCAACGGATGCGCCGCAACGTCCGAGAGGTAGTGCACGTTGTAAAGCGTTTCGCCCTCGGAAGTAACTTCGCCGGTTTCACCTTCAAATTCGCCCAGCGCGATCAGTTCACGGCGCGGCGAAGACGCCCAAAAGAGCAGTCGATCGCCAGCGCGCCAATCACGCGGAGGACGTTTCGTTCGCCACGGTCCGCGCTCTCCGCGTTTGATGAACTCAAATGCGCCATTCTCGGCGGGGCTTCCGCGTACCAGCCAATAATTCACGTGGCTTTGCAGTTCAGGTGCTTCGGAACCCGCTCGGTTCCCGACGGGGGAGGAAGAGATGAACCCGTCCCGCATGCAGTGTTTACAAGGCTCTACGCTGACTCGCGATGCTTTTGCCCACGCAAAGAGCTTGTCTTCGGAATCCGCGCAGACTTTGCGTTTCCTTGTCAGAGAATTCGTGCCATCGCTGTCCGCCATCCAATCCGTGGATCCGAGATGCCCGCACTGCGCGCCGTGCAGATTCGTCGACAGCTGAGTAACGAAGTTCAAGAACATGCCATCAGGATTGGCGTCTCGCCACGCCTGGAACTCGTCGTGCTGGGAAATGCCGTCTCGATCCTCGAAGGTTTTCATTCGGCTCCGCCCCTGCTTGCGTCAAGTGTATGCCAGTCTCGTCGCATGCATTGAGACCCGAACGCAGCCCACTACTGTCCGGTTAATCGTCGAACAAGATCAATTGATTAGGGCGATCGAGCGGATCGGTCCGAAATGCATCGGTCTGCAAGGCGCATGAGAGCTGGGTTTTCTCGAAAACCGAGACCGACAATATCTGTAGACACGTG
>JANXVS010000080.1 GCA_025351555.1 Pseudomonadota bacterium
TGCAGCACGTCCTGCCAATACTTCAAGCGCATCTGCTGCGTAGCCGCGTCGACAGCGGGCAGACGATCATCATGCGCGCTGGCTTCGCGATCTTCGTCATCGAGACCCGGAAATTGCTGCTGCCGCCACGTCCATTCAGCGCTGTAGATCGCCTTGAAGCGATCGTTGGCCGAATCGGTTTTCGGAGCTTGCGCATGCGCCATTGTCATCATCGCCACTCCTGCCAGCAGCCAGCCCCAGATCCCGTGTTTCATGTCCGTTTCCCGAATCGATCGGTGCCAATCATCGCACCAATTCCATTCGCCGGGTCGTGCCGATGGATGGGTTGCCGCTCAGCGGTGCTCGCCCCTTGTTGACAATGGGGTCTCGTCAGACTCGCGTCGCGCGCACCGACCCGCGACAATGCGCGAGCTGTTTCGCTACCCAATTCGTGCCGATGAAAACCGCTGCCAATCGCGCCGTGAAACCCATTTCGCTGACCCCGTTCTTGATCGAGGAGCAGCGCGACAAGCATCACATCAACGCCGATCTGCGCCTGCTGATCGAAGTCGTCGCACGCAACCTGAAACCCGGCAAGCTGCGCCTGATGTATGAGGCCAACCCGATGGCCTTTATCGTCGAACAGGCTGGCGGAATGGCGACCGATGGCTTGATGCGAATTCTGGACATCGTGCCCACGTCGCTGCATCAACGCGTGCCGGTGTTTCTCGGCTCGAAAAACGAGATCGAGAGGGTCACCCAATATCATCACGCCGCGGCGCAGGATTGAGCCCGGTGAGCGACGGCGACTTCATCGAGGTCTGCGAAAAAGCACTCGATCCGGCAATCTGTGCGGCACTGATCCAGCGCTTCGATAGCAGCGGCGAAGCCGTGCGCGGCGCGACCGGTGGCGGCGTGGATGTGAAGCTCAAGGACAGCTGGGACATCCATATCAGCGGCCGCGCGCAATGGCTCGATGCCGAGCGCGTCTTGAACGCAGCGATGATGGCCGGCCTCATGCGTTATCTGCGCAAATATCCGTACACCCTGCTTGCACCGTTGTCGCTGAGCATGCCGGATGCGGAAAGCAGCGCCCCGTCACAAGGCTTGATGCGCAGCGTCTGGTGGCGTTGCCGGACAATCTGCTGATGGCCCTGATCCGCAAGACGCTGCGGCCCGGCACGATCAATCTGCAAAAGTATCTCGCCGATCAGGGCGGCTATCCCTACTGGCATTGTGAGTTGTATCCGAAACTAGCCGATGACCCTGCACCGCACCTTACTGTGGACAATCTATCTCAACGACGGCTTCAGCGAAGGCGAAACTGAATTCCTCCACCAGCAGCGCAAGATCACGCCCACGACTGGCACCCTGCTGATTGCACCGGTCGCGTTCACCCACACTCACCGCGGCAATATGCCGAAAAGTGGAAATAAGTACATTGCGACATCGTGGGTGTTGTTTCAGCGTGCTGAAGCCGTGTACGCCGCAAAATAAGCGTTCAGGTCAAAACAGGTCAGCTTGTGGGGACGCGGGCCGGGGCGGCTGGAATTGCGTCGTGTCCAACGTGAGCGAGCGGGTCACGCCGTAGTCGTGCCGGCGCGCAGCGATTGCGAAGCGCTGCCGGATCAATTCGGCGAACTCGCCCTCGCCGCGCATGCGCGAGCCAAAGCGCGGATCGTTATCGCGACCGCCGCGCATCTGCCGCACCAGGCTGAGCACGTGTTCGGCACGCTCGGGGAAATGCAATTCCAGCCATTCCTTGACGAGTTGTTTCAGTTCCCACGGCAAGCGCAGCACGGTGTAACCGGCCATGCGCGCGCCGGCATCGTGTGCGCGCTGGAGAATCTGCTCGAGCCAATGATCAGTCAGCATCGGAATGATTGGCGCAACCAAAACCCCACATGGCACGCCGGCGGCGTTTAGCGCGCGGATCGCTTCGATGCGCCGGTGCGGCGCGCTCGCGCGCGGTTCGAGTTTCGCAGCCAGGCGGTTGTCCAGCGAGGTGACCGAAACAAACACGCGAGCGAGATTGGCTTTTGCCATCGGCGCGATCAGATCCAGATCGCGCTCGACCAAGGCGTTCTTGGTGACGATCGTGAATGGATGCCGGCATTCGGCCAGCACTTCGATCACTTGCCGCGTGATGCGATAACGCCGCTCGATAGGTTGGTAGGGGTCAGTGTTCGCGCCGAGATTGATTGGACTGACGCGATAGCCGGGTTTGGCCAGTTCCGCGCGCAGCAGTTCCGCCGCATTGGTCTTGGCAAACAGCTTGGTTTCAAAATCCAGTCCCGGCGAAAGATTCAGGTACGCATGCGACGGCCGTGCGAAACAATAGATGCAGCCACTACTGTCCGGTTAATCGTCGAACAAGATCAATTGATTAGGGCGATCGAGCGGATCGGTCCGAAATGCATCGGTCTGCAAGGCGCATGAGAGCTGGGTTTTCTCGAAAACCGAGACCGACAATATCTGTAGACACGTG
>JANXVS010000083.1 GCA_025351555.1 Pseudomonadota bacterium
CCGCCGGACTCGAGCGCATCCGCCCGCAAATAGTTTACGAAAACCCTGTGGCACGATTTGTTTCTGGGCATACCAACAAATTCGGTGAGTTTTTGATTCAAAAATCACATCTCGTTGCCGTTTTCTTGGTGCTTCTGCTCATCACCATGTGCACCGGACACTCGGTAGGGTTTCATCGACGGCTCATCCACCGCACCTTCAAATGTCCGCGCTGGCTGGAGCGGCTACTTGTGTGGTCAGGCACGTTGGTGGGAATGCACGGACCGTTCTGGGTGATTCATTCCCACGATCTGCGGGACTGGGCGCAAAGGCAGAGGAACTGTCACCCATTCCTCAGGCATGGACAGGGTCCGCTCAAGGATGCGTGGTGGAATCTTCATTGCCGGCTGCAACTTCGAAATTCGCCGGCATTCGATCCTGGATCTGGCATTGGCGATGACGCGTTCTACCGGTTCCTGCAACGAACATGGATGCTGCAACAGTTCCCCTTGGCATTGATTCTTTACGCGATCGGCGACTTCCCGTGGGTTGTCTGGGGAATCTGTGTCCGTGTCACCGTCGGGGTTTCGATGCATTGGTTCGTTGGATACATCTGCCATACGCACGGCCCGCAAAGCTGGGTTGTGGATGAGGGTGCCATCCAGGCACACAACGTGCCATGGGCTGCGATTCCGTCGATGGGTGAAAGTTGGCACAACAATCACCACGCATTTCCCGCATCGGCACGCCACGGTCTCTATCCGGGACAAATAGATATCGGCTTTGCGTTCATCAAGGCATTGCAGCGCTTTGGCCTGGCCTGGGATATTCAGACTCCGCACAACCTACCGACGCCTGGCCTATGTTTCAGCGATGGGCGACGCAGCGAGGGGCACCTTCCGACTACCTTGCCGAAATTCGCAATACGCCCGGGTTCCCGAGACATCGAACACATGGCCCCCGCAGGCGATCACCAGAACGGCCAACAGGATCTGCGCGACACCTTTTATCTCTCCAATACCGTTCCCCAGAACGGGCCTTGGCAATCCACTTCGTCCGTAGTGACGCGCCAAGTGTTCTTGCCGGCCGCCTTGGCCTCGTAGAGCGCACGATCGGCAACCGCGATGATCTGCTCGGGACGCAGACCGGTCTGGCGGCAGTAGGCCATACCAATGCTCGTCGTGACGTCCAGGGCACCATGCTCGGTGATGATGGGTTCGGCGAAAGCCGAAACCAGTTTGGTGCCGATGAGCGGCAAGTATTGCGTCGTGTCAACGTTCTCGATCAGTACAGCGAATTCGTCGCCGCCCCAGCGCGCAACGAAGTCCGTGTCGTACATGGTAGCGACCACACGCTCCCCAAAGGCGCGTAGCACTTGGTCGCCCACGTTGTGCCCCAACACGTCATTGATGCGTTTGAATCCGTCCAGGTCCATGTAGATGAGCACCAGAGGCCGGCCACTGCGTCGCTGGCGCGCCAAGACGCGTTCGAAGTGTTCGTCGAAGTGGCGACGATTCGCGAGGCCAGTGAGGCTGTCGTTGCGGGCAAGCTCCATGAGTTCTCGCTCGAGTTGCTTGAGCCGGGTGATGTCGTAGCTGAGGATGTAGTAACCGGTGATGCATCCATCCACGTCACGGTCAGGGATATAGGTCGATTGCAGGATGTAGTGCCGACCCCTGACGTCGCGCTCGAGCTCGTATGAAACGGTTTCCCCCCGCAGCGCCGCTTCGCCAAAAGGCTTGACACGTTCGAACACCTCGCCGGTGACCTCCTGCACGGTGCGTCCAACCAGCGAGCCGGCATCCTCGCCGAACAGTATGCCGACCTGGGCGTTGACGAAGGTGTAATGGCCGGTCGTATCCACGCGCAGGATGAAAGCCGGTACGTTGTCGGTGATCTCGCGAAGTTGCTTCTGGTTCTCGCGCAAGCTGCGCGCGAGAACCCGCCGCTCGGTCAACACGGTCAGGATCGGAAAGGTCGTCAGGCACAAGCTGGCGATGAACATCTGCAGCAGCAGGATCTGCTCGGTGGTCACGCCATGGGAGAAGGCGAATGGCCCTGTGCCTGCAGCCGAGGCGGCGATCGCACTTCCGACCACCAGCACCGTCGCCAGCACGATGCCGGCGATGCGGTGCCGGAAAGCGGTCAGAAGCAACGGAGGAAACAGCAGGAACAACATCGCCGAATGCGCCGTGCCGAAAACGGCGATGCTCAGGACACCGATCAACAGCAGGGTCAAAGCGAGCTCGCCGCGGCGCCCCGTCCGACCGTAAAGCCGCCCCTTCAGCGAGAGCGCTACCGTGGTCAAAGTCGCGAACAGCATCATCCCCGCAGCGTGCACCACCCACCACATCCCCCAAGCCCATGCCCACGCGATGCCCCGGCTGCTCGCCAGAAATGGGGTGGCGATCATTGCCGAGGCTGCACACGCCAACAGCGTACTTCCAAAGGCCCAGCGGCCCGCAGCGCGGATCCGGGAGGGATCGGTGACATCGCCGACGTACCGGCCCAATACCCACGCCACCGGTACTGCGTCCATCAGCGAGGCCGCCGACAGCCCCAACACATCAAGCCAGGGATCACCGATCCACCAACGCGCAAGGACGTTGCCCCCAAAGCCCGCCGCAATCAGGGCGGGCCACCGCACCCTTGGCGTGGTAAGAAGGACGCCAGCGAGCAAGCCGCTGCCCATCCAGAGCATCGCCATCCCGCCCGGCTCGCGGGTGTACCGGACGCAGACCCAGTCCAGCGCTGCGGTGGCTGCGGCCAGGGCCAAGCACACCAAGACGTAGCGCAATGGCCTCGTTGCGGCTGTGGCAGTTGCCGATGTCGACATGTCCCTCGAATACGGTGGTTTTTGCCAGTGTGGGGGAAAACGAACTCATGAGCCACCGGGCTTTTTGAAATGAACGAGTTGTTGAACGCTTTATGGGGTGCCCGCAGAATTCGGACAAAATCGTGCGCTAACGCGCACCAGGCGTTTGGCGCAGTAGTTGCAGTCGCCCGTAATAGCAAGCCACTTCTGCTGATGGCTTACCGCCTCGGCAATGTCGAGAAGAATCTCCCTCTCTCTTCTACTTCAGTTTTCGACTTGGCATCCGTGTCAAAGCAATTCACTGCCGTAGCTATCCTGAAGCTTCAGACCAACAATAAGATTCAAGTTGCCGCGCCGGTGCGCCACTACCTACCCGATTTCGCGGTCGAGACCCGGGCGCGCGAAATCACTGTGATCGATCTTCTGCGCCATGTGTCAGGACTTGCCGACTACACGGGGAGTGGTTTCAAGAAGAGTGATGCCTATTTGACCGATTGACGACTGAGTCGCATCTGCGCTGGCTCAACAGCACCCGTGCGAAACGTTCGCCCGGCAAGCGCTTCGAGTACAACAACAGCGGCTATGCGCTGCTGGCGCTGATCGTCGAAGGGTCAGCGGACAGAGCTACGCCCTTCAGGCGCCTCGTTGACCGCCGGTTGCCTGCTTTCAAGACGCGCAACCCGCTCGGATTCCCCTTTTAGAAGCTGGGCGTGATGGCACAGATTTCCTTGTGGCGGCTGTTTACTTTGTTAATAAGACTGGTTGGAAATTTTTGGGCGTGACTACCTGGGCTCGGGCA
>JANXVS010000149.1 GCA_025351555.1 Pseudomonadota bacterium
GGGCAGTTGTTCCGCGATCAGGCGCTCACGGTCACGTTCGCGATGCTGATTTCGCTGATCGTTGCGATGACTTTGATTCCGATGCTTGCGTCACTTCAGGGCAGGTCTCCGCTTGCGTACAAAGATGAGGAGTCGGATCCCGAAGCTCTGTGGAGCAAGACTTGGCGCACTGCGCTGGCCATTGTGGTCTGGCCATTCGATTTGCGTTTGCCGCGCTTGCTTCGAATTGTGCTGTTCCTGATCGCATTGATGCCCTCGCTGATCGTCATGGTGCTCTACGTTTTCTTGATGCTGATTTTGCTGGTCATATCGGCGCTTATTCGCTACGCAACGATCGCTGTGTTGTTTGTCGTTAGATTGATCTTGGGGCGAGAGCCCATCGGGCTAGATCATGCCCGCGATACGTTGAACTGGGGACTTGCGGCGGCCAAGTGGCCTCTTCGGACCCGTTGGGACAGAACGCTGAGGTACTTTGCATTTGCCTTTTCCGCGCCGCTGAAATTGGCGCTGCTACCGATATTTGTTGTTGCTCTGGCGCTGTCGGTTCTTTTGCCCCTGGTCCTTATTCCGACGGGATGGGTATTCCGAAAAGTAATGCGTTTTGCTGGCTGGCTGGTTATGACGCCCTACAACGCCGCGGCGCGCGCCTACCATGGATTCCTACCGAAAGCGCTCGCCCATCCATTTGCCGTGCTCGGCTTTGCCGCGCTTGCATTTGCTGCGAGCGTCGCGTTGATTCCCACGCTCGGCATGGATCTGATTCCTTCGCTGGCGCAGGGCCGCTTCGAGATGACGGTGAAGCAATCGCCCGGCACCGCGCTGATCGACACCGACAAGCTCGTCGCCGAATTGCAGCAGAAAAACGCATCGGACCCGAACATCGCCCTGATCTACGGTGTCAGTGGCACCGGCACGCGACTGGATGCGACGCCAACGGAATCCGGTGAGAACATCGCGCGCCTGCTGATCGTGCTCAAGCCCGGGGCTGGCGAGCGCGGCGAGCGTGCCGCAACGGAAGCCTTGCGCGCGACCATGGCCACCCATGTCGGTGCGGAAGTGAAGTTCTCGCGACCACAGCTATTCAGTTTCGCGACGCCGCTGGAAATCGAACTGCGCGGCTACGATCTTGCCTCGTTGGAAAAGGCCGGCAAGAAACTCAGTGGGTTGCTGAATGCATCGCCGCGATTTGCCGACGTGAAGTCGACGGTCGAAGGCGGCTATCCGGAAATCCAGATCCGCTTCGATCAGGAACGCACGGCGGCGCTTGGCCTTACCACCAAACAGGTTTCCGACCAGGTCGTGAACAAGGTGCGTGGCTCCGTGGCGACGCGTTACAGCTTTCGCGATCGCAAGATCGACGTGCTCGTGCGCGCACAGGCCGATCAGCGCGGTTCGGTCGACGATATCCGCAACCTGATTGTCGGCTACTCCGGACAACGCGCAACCAGCGGCCCGACAGTGACGGGTTCGAGCTCAAGCACAAGCGCAAGCAATTCGACGATCGCGAATGGCGCAAGCAGCACAAGCGCGACGAATGGTACGCCGATCCGCCTGTCCGCCGTCGCTGACGTCGTTTCCACTCAAGGTCCCAGCGAAATCCATCGCATCAGCCAGGAGCGCGTGGCGATCGTTTCCGCGAATTTGCACTACGGTGATCTCGGCACCGCGGTGAACGAGGTGCAGAAACTGATGCGTGCCAACCCGCTCGCGGCGGGCGTTACCACGCATATCGGCGGCCAGAGTGAGGAACTCGATGCTTCAGTGAAGTCGCTGATCTTCGCACTGACGCTCGCGATCTTCCTGGTTTACCTGGTGATGGCATCGCAGTTTGAATCGCTGCTGCATCCGTTCGTCATCATGTTCTCGATTCCGTTGGCGCTGGTCGGTGCGGTGCTTGCACTCAAGATCACGTTCACGCCGCTAAGCGTCGTGGTCTTCATCGGCCTGATCATGCTGGCAGGCATCGTCGTCAAGAACGCGATCGTGCTGATCGATCGCGTCAATCAGCTGCGCGAGGAGGGCGTCGAGAAACTTGCGGCGATCATGCAGGCCGCAGAATCGCGCCTGCGTCCGATCTCGATGACGACTCTTTGCACGCTGCTCGGGTTCATGCCACTCGCGATCGGCTGGGGCGATGGCAACGAAGTGCGGGCACCGATGGCGATAACGGTAATCGGTGGCCTGCTCGTCTCCACGCTGCTGACCCTGGTCGTGGTTCCGATCGTGTATACCTTGCTTGACCGGCGCAGCGACGCGATCTACCGCGAACGTGGCGAACGCAAACGCCGCGCCATTGTCGACGACATTGCGCTCGCAGCGGAAGGCGCCATGCTATGACTCTCGCTGAAATGAGCCTGAAGCGACCTGTTACCGTCATCATGGCGTTCGTGTCGATGACGGTGATCGGCCTGATCGCCGCGTTCCGCCTGCCGCTGGAGTCGTTGCCGGATATCCAGTTTCCCTTCCTGGAAATTGTGCTGCCGTACCAGGGTTCGACCCCGGCCGAGGTCGAGCGCACGGTGACGCGTCCGGTCGAAGAGGCCTTGTCCACGCTGACCGGCATCCAGCGCATGCATTCGGTAACCCGCGCCGATGGCGTGAATATCGATCTTCAGTTCAAGTGGGGCCAGGACACTTCGGTCAAGGCCGTCGAGGCTCGCGGCAAGATCGACGCCATCCGCGCGGATTTGCCGGCGGATTTGACTCGCTATCAGGTTTTCAAGGGCTCTACCGCAGATCAGCCGATCATGAATCTGCGCATAGCGGCCGACCATGATCTGACCAACGCCTACGAGTTGCTCGACCGCGAATTGAAACGCCCACTGGAACGCTTGCCCGGGGTCGCGCAGGTCAAGATCGAGGGCGTGGCGCCGCGCGAAGTGCAGATCGAAATCGATTCGAACCGACTCACCTCCGCGGGCGTCGGTCTCAATGAGTTGTATCAGCGCTTGTCGAATGCGAACTTTTCCGCCTCGGGCGGATTGATCAAGGATGGCGACACACGCTATCACGTACAACCGATCGGCGAGTGGCACAGCGTCGATGAGATTCGCAATCTGGCGATCAACGACAAGGGCCTGAAATTGGCTGATGTTGCCGATGTCAGCGTCAAGCCGGGGCTGCTGACTTACGCGCGTCATCTGGATCAGCGGCCTGCCATCGCGCTCGATATTTCCAAGGAGCGCAGCGCAAACTTGGTGGATGTCGGCCGTGCGGTCATGGCTGAGGTGGAGCGCATCCGCCAGGAACCCGAATTGCATGGTATACAAATATACTCACTAGGCGATCAGGCGAAGTCCGTCACTGAAAGTCTGACCCAGCTCAGTCAGGCTGGGCTCGAAGGTACGTTGCTTTCGATCTTCGTGCTGTTCTTCTTCCTGCGCGATTGGCCGTCGACGCTGATGGTGTCACTCGCAATTCCAATTTGCTTCGTGATCACCATGGGCTGCATGCAGTTCTTCGGCATGACCCTCAACATTCTGTCTATGATGGGCCTGCTGCTCGCCGTGGGCATGCTTGTCGACAACGCCGTGGTCGTAGTGGAAAGTATCTACCACTATCGGGAAAAACATCCCGATAAACCATGGTACTCAGCCGTGCAAGGCACGCAGGTCGTCGGCATTGCGATCGCCGCGGGCACGCTCTCAAGCATCATCGTGTTCTTGCCGATGGTGTTCGGCGAGAAGGACGACATCAGCATCTTCCTGACCCAGGTCGCGATCACCATGGGAATCGCGCACCTGTCCTCATGGCTGGTCGCAATAAGCCTGGTGCCAATGCTGTCCGCACGCCTGCCACCACCGAAATTCATCGGTCGAACCAACATCATCACGCGCATGCAAAGTGCGTATGGGCGCTTTATCACCCGAACCCTAAGCCACCGGCGCTGGACGATGATCGGCCTGGTTGCGCTGCTGGTCATCAGCATCGCCGTACCAGCCAGGCTCACGAAATTCGAGATGTTTCCGGCCGGGGAGCGCGATCGCATGTTCATTGGTTATCGCCTGAACGCGCTGTATCCGCTGGCCGAACTCAAGCAGTCCGTCGACAAGATTGAAGGATTCCTCAACGTGCATCGCGCCGAATACCACATCAAGAACATTTATAGCCGTTACGCCGAGGATGCCAGCGATACCTTCACCCAGATCCTGTTCCAGGACAAGGATCATTCGCTGTTCTTCGCGGACAAGAGCAAGCAGTTTGACACCAAGGACATCCTGGAGAAACTGCGCAAGGATTTGCCAAAAGTACCGATCGGCGAAGTCAGGTTCGACTTCAACGACAACGGCGGCGGTACTGATACCACGATCAATCTGACCCTGAACGGAGATTCCGGGCAGGTGTTGCGCGAGATGTCGGCGTCGGTGATTCCAGTCCTGCAACAGGTGCCGATCCTGCACGATGTCAGCGCGGCCCAGGACAGCGGCAATCGCGAATTGTCCGTGCACGTGGATCGCGAGAAAGCAAAGGACTACGGCTTCTCCGCTACTGACGTCGCCCAGTTCATTGCCATCGCGCTGCGCGGCGTGCAGCTCAAGGATTTCCACGGCGGCGATGCGCAAATTCCGGTATGGCTGCGTTTTCGTGGTGCCGATGCGCAGAGCCTGGACGATTTGAGCGACTACAAGCTGCGCCGCAGCGACGGTACCCAGGTTCCGCTGATGTCGATGGTGCAGATTTCCACGAACAACGCCTCCTCCTCAATCGAGCGCGAGAACCGGCAGACGTCATTCGCAATCAAGGCCAATCTCGCCGAAGGCGCGACATCCGACGATGCGCGCAAGGCGATCGAGGCGGCGATGAAGAGCGTGCAGCTGCCTGCCGGCTATGGCTGGAGCTTTGGCCAGAATTTCAATCGCGACGACGACGCCGGCAAGAAGATGATGTTCAATCTGGTCGTCGCGCTGGTGCTCGTGTATGTGGTGATGTGCGCGATGTTTGAATCATTGATCTATCCGGCGGCGATCCTGACCACATTCATCTTCTCGATCTTCGGCGTGTTCTGGCTATTCTGGATTACCGGAACCACGTTCTCGATCATGGCGATGATCGGCGTGTTGATCCTGATGGGCGTCGTGGTCAACAACGGCATCGTGATGATCGTGCACATCAACCAATTGCGTCACACCGGGCTGGGGCGGCGCGAGGCGCTGATCCAGGGCGCCAAGGATCGCCTGCGGCCGATCCTCATGACCATGGGTACGGCGATACTGGGCATGGTGCCGCTGTGTATTTCTCACACCAGCATTGGTGGCGACGGCCCGCCGTATTATCCGATGGCGCGCGCGATTGCCGGCGGGTTGATGTTCTCCACGCTTGTCAGCCTGCTAGTGCTGCCGACAATTTACTCGCTGCTCGACGATATGAGCCTGTGGGCTAAACGCATATTGCGCGAAGCGCGTACACGCAAGCTGCCTGCACAGGCGACCCTAGGCTAGGGCAGGGTATCGATCGCTGCCGTTGCCGCGCGCGTGAAGCGTCCTTCCAGCGCGAGCGGTTGCGGTGTTTGTGCGAACCAGGCGGCGAGTAGGTCGTCCAGTTCGCGCTCGGGCGTCGCGGCACTGCCAGAGCGCATACGCGATGATAGCCGGCTCACCTGATGGCTCATGCGCCGCTGACGATCTTCGGCGGGCGAGTCCGTGCCGGCGAGGAATTCCAGTTGCACCAGGATCTCGCGCGCCTCTTCTGATTCTTCCCCCTCCGCCGTGCCGGACTGCGTGCGCAGATGACGCTCCTGCAATGCCGCGTCGAACGCCGGTACCGTCGTCGCGAAAGCACCCCAGAGCTCCGCAGACTGCGGCGTGCCGGTTTCGATGGCACGCAGAAAAGTATATTTTTTCATCGCGACTACGTAGCGCGCCAGCCGTTGCCGCCGCGCCGCGTCCTTGAGCCTCACCGTCACCGCATCATGCGCCTGACGCTGACGTTGCGTGAGCACGCGATCGTCGCTGCCCGTCGCCTGCCAACGAGCGTCCAGGTCGCGCAGTTGCGCCTTGACCGTCTCAGCTGGCGAGGTTTCATCCGCGGCGAGCGCTTCTACCTCGGTGACCAACTCTTGCGCCTGTGCCAGTGTTGCCGCGGCTTGCACTTCGATATCTTTGCGGGCGGCGTCGAGTTTTCCGAACACGGCGTCGCAGGCAGCGCGGAATTCGCGCCATTGGCGTTGGTCGATGTTGCGGCGGCCGTTGCCGAGCGTGGTCCAGCGTTTTTGCAACTCGCGTGCCTCGCGCGGGAGAGTCGCATGATCGCCGCGGCTCGTAAGCGCGGTAGCCTGCTCGATCAGCCGCTGCTTGGACGCTTCCACATCACGCTCATGTGTCTGAATAAGTGTACTTGTTTGTGCAATGACGGTTTTCAGTCGCTTCGCCAACGCCGTGCGCGTGCGTGGATCGACCTCGTCCAATGCACGCAGAGCAGAACTGGTTTCGGTGCGCAGGGCGGTCAGCGCATTCCAGTCGGTGGTGTCATCGCCAATCGCCGCAGCGCGCTCAAGCAGTGCCTCGATCTCACTACTATGCGATTTGCGCACTTCGTTGCGCTTGGAAAAATATCCTTTGGTCGGACGCAACACCTGGTAGCACAGCGCATGGAATCGACGCGAGATGCCTGGTCCGGCTTCGCCGTCGGGGGCGATCCCTTCGGCCGCGTCCAGCCGTTGCCATTCCTCGCGCGCTTCGCGCACCCGCGTGGCGAGTGCATCCGGATGCAGACCAGAGCCTGTCAGCGCTTCGATCTCTGCGCACAGCGCGCGCCGGCGCTGATTGTTTGACCAATGTTGCCAGCGTTTCATCTCGGCGTGACGCTCTTCCAGCGGCAGCAGACGCCGTTGCAATTCGGCCGGCGCATCGCGCAGGGATTTCAAACCCTCGCGAATGCGCGTGTGCAGGCTGTGTGCAGTTGCCGAATCGCCGCTATCCATTGCTGCGGCGAAGCTCGGCAGCAGTTGTTGGATTTCTTCCTGCAGCGCGTTGCGCCGTTCGCGTTCGACGCGGGCTTGCGCTTGCGCAGCCACCAGTGCAGCGTCGAAGCGAGCCTGCGAAACCAGCACTTCGGTGACAGCGGTTTGCGACACCTCCTGGACTAGTGCGGGCGCTGACGCGAGTTCCGCGTCAGCTGGCAGCGCTGGTACATTCTTGCTTTGTGGATTTCGTAGCGAATCAAGCGCGCGCAGAACGAGCGCGTGTGCGCCGCGATAGCGTGCGGCGACGTCGGCGGGAATTGCTTCACCGAGCCCAGACCACGCCGCATGGATGCTGGCCAAATCGCCTTCCATGTCGATGCGTGGTGCGCGCAGCAGAGCTTCGATGCGTTCGCAAAATGCTCGAGCGCGGACGCCAATTGCCGCGTTGTCGCCAGCGGAAATGCGCGACGCTTCCAGAAGTTCGCGCGCGCGGCGACTCACAATTTTGTCGGTCTTGCGGGTACGCTCGGCGACGCGCTCGAGCAGACCAGGGTTGCTGATTCGTTCCAGTGCCACCAATCGCAGTTGTGCATCCGGATCAGCGATGGCCCGTTCGACGAGAAGCCCCGGCCGTGTAACGCGTTCCAATGCGGCAGCGCGCAGTTCGCGCTGTGCAGCTGTCCCCGCAACTTTTTCAAGTTCCGCCGCTGCCAAGGTATCGAGTTCGGCGATGCGCCGCGTCATCGATGGCGCGCTTGCGCCTGCGCACAACAAGCTCAGATACATGCTGCGTGCGCTGGAACGCACAGTTCCATCCACATCACCGGTGGAGCGTTCGCGCCAATGCTCATAGTCGTTCAGGCGCTTGAGTGCGGCCAGGCGCACACCCGCGTCCGCGTCCTCGCGAACGAGGCTCGGCAGGGCTTGGATCAAGTCGGCGTCATTTCCGGTAGCAACCGCTGTGCGGCGTACGGCGGCGTCCTTATCCTGCCATTTGGGCTTGAACAATAGCTTCGCGAGGCGCATGACATCACTTCCGATTACATCACGTTCGATTACATCAGCCTGTGCAGGATTCGGAAACCGGCAAGATATTCGCCGATCATCATGCCGAAATTCGTAAAAATGAAAACCAGCAGCGTACGTGAGACACGGTTCTTCCACCAGCCGTGCCAGTCGATCACATCGTCGCGCAGTGCCTCGAAATCAGCCACGCGTGGTCGGCGTAGCCACATCTCCGCGGCGGCAGCGAGTGCGCCGGAAGGTACCAGCGGCCGAAACGGTTTGAGTGGTGCGACAACGAATGCGGTGAGTACGGTCAACGGGTGGCCGCCGCCAACCAACGCACCGAGCGCAGCGCCGCAACCGGTATACAAAATCCAGTCGCGCAGCGCGACGGCGCCCAGACCGATCCCGCGAGTGAAGGCGAAGATGATCGCGCCGATGATGATCGCAAGTACGCCGTAGCCAATCCACTTCGGCCAGCGCGCCGCGGGCGGCGTGGCCTTCAGCGACGCGATCAGCGTTTCCGGCAGTTCGCTCTGGGTGTTCAGTTCGCGCTCGATGCCGGCCAGATGACCGGCGCCGATGACGACGAGGACTTTCTTCAGCGGCTGCTTCACCCCGTCGTGATGCTGCCCGTCTTGGTGCAGACTTTCTTCGCGCAGGCGCGCAGCCATGAAAGTGTCGCGCTCGGCGATCAGGCTGCGGAACAGGGGCTCGGACTGCTCGGCGAATTCGCTGAATGCACTCTGCAGCATGTCGCCGTGCTTGAGCTTTTCGATATCCGCTTCGGCGACTTCGCCGCGTTCGAACAGGCTGGCGACGAGGCCGGAAAGAATACCCATGCGATCCCAGAAACCGACACTGCCATAGGCGCGGCGCAAGGTCACGCTGATTTCGCGATCGACCAGCCACAACGGCCGCTGGCGTTCATCAGCCATATCCGCCGCCGCTTTCATTTCCGCGCCCGGCTCGATGCCGAATTGTTCGGCGAGGCGACGCTGATACGCCGACAGCGCGAGGTTTGCCGCCACCATGCCAGCCTTGCCTTCGCGGATAACCTTGAGCAAATCCAGATTGCGCCATGCTTCGCGATCACGCAGCGCACGAAAACGCGTGTCGCAGAGCTCCACTGCGATCGCGTCGAAGTCTTCGGTCGCAATCAGGCAACGCACCGCGGTCACGCTGGCGCGCGAGACGTGCGCTGTACCCAGCATCGTGTACTCGACACCATCGCGCGTGACGCGCGCGATCGGTTGACCGTCCAGCGCGTTTGGCGCGTCGTCAGGGGATTCGGGTGACGGCGTCATGACATCCATTAGATTGGCAGCTGTCTCGATCAACGTGAGAAAAGGAAATATGCGCGAATTCAATCTCGATAACGCTTGAGCAGATCACCATACGCGTCGATGCGGCGGTCACGCAGGAACGGCCAGATGCGGCGCACGGATTCGCTGCGGGCCAGATCAACCTCGGCAATCAGCAGCTCCGGGTTGTCCGTCGAAGCCTGCGCCAGCACTTCGCCCTGCGGTCCGGCGACGAAGCTCGATCCCCAGAATTGCAAGCCACGGCCGCCCGATTCAATCGAACTCGTTGGCGCAGCCTCGAAACCGGTACGGTTGCAGGCGAGCAGCGGCAATCCGTTCGCGATGGCATGACCACGCTGCACGGTGACCCACGCGTCGCACTGACGCGATTTTTCGGCGGCATCATCGTTCGGATCCCAGCCGATCGCAGTCGGGTAGAGCAGCAGGTCCGCACCAGCCAGCGCCATCAGGCGCGCGGCTTCCGGATACCACTGATCCCAGCACACCAGCACGCCGAGCTTTCCGAGCGAGGTCTGGATCGGCGCAAAGCCGAGATCGCCGGGCGTGAAGTAGAACTTTTCGTAGAACGCCGGATCATCGGGAATGTGCATTTTGCGGTATTTGCCGCAAATTTCCTTTTTACAGTCGAACACGACCGCGGCGTTGTGATACAAGCCGGCGGCGCGGCGTTCGAACAGCGAAGCGACGACGACGAGTTTCAATTCCTCCGCAAGCGCGCCGATGCGCGCCGTGCTCGGACCTGGAATCGGTTCAGCGCGATCGAATTCCGCAACGCTCTCGTGCTGGCAAAAGTACGGCCCGTTGTGCAGTTCCTGCAGCAACACGAGCTGCACGCCTTTCGCCGCCGCCGCACGCAGGCCGGCTTCGATCGCACCGAGATTTGCATCGACACTGCCGCGATTGGTTTCCTGCAATAGCGCTGCGCGCACGAGCCGTGTCATCCGAGTATTCCTTGCGGTAGCTGCATGGTCATGCAATGCAGGCTGCCGTTTTGCCATATCAGGGGCCGGCAGGGTACCGCAATCACCTCACGTCCGGGATGTGCCTGGCCGATGATGCTTGCGGCTTCCGCATCCGCCAGATCGCCGTAAGCAGGCATCAGCACTGCACCGTTGACGATCAGGTAGTTCGCATACGATGCAGCGAGGCGTCGGCCATCGTCAATGATCGGCCGCGCCCAGGGCAGGGCGTGCAGGCGATACGGTTTGCCGTCGATGGTGCGCAGCGCGGTGAGTTCGTCACGCATTGCGGCCAGCTCGTCGAAGTGCGGATCGGCGACATCGTCGCAGGCCTGATAGACGATCGCATTTTCCGGCGCGAATCGCGCCAAGGTATCAATATGCGCATCGGTATCATCGCCTTGCAGATAGCCACGCTCCAGCCACAGCACGCGCGTGGCGCCGAGTTTGTCGCAAAGAATGCGCGTCATCTGTTCGCCGCTCAGTTCCGGATGGCGCTGATGCAGGCAACGCCAGGTCGTGAGCAAGGTGCCGGCACCATCGGATTCGATCGCGCCGCCTTCCAGCGCCCAATCCACGCGCCGGCGCTCGGCATGGTGAAACAGCTCGCGTGCGGCCAGGCCATCGACCAAGCGATCGTCGCGGCTGGCGGTGAACTTGCCGCCCCAGCCGGTGAAGCGGAAATCGAGCAGGCGAAATTCATTCGCACCACGCAGCGTCAACGGGCCGGAATCGCGCAGCCAGGTATCGTCGTACTCGATCTCGATGAATTGGATTTTTGACATTCGCCCAGCGCAGGCAGCACCGATAAGCTGTTCCGCGCGGGCGCGCACGTCCGCATTGGTGACGCACACCAGCACGGGTTCAAAGCGTGCGATTGCCGCGACGAGGGCGACGCAGGTGGTTTCGACTTCAGCCAGGCGTTCAGCCCAGTCGGTTTGCGCGTGTGGCCAGGCGAGCAGGACGCCCGCCTGCGGTTCCCACTCCGCAGGCAGACGGAACGCGGTAGACATCATTGATTGCCGGATGCGTCTTTCGGTCCGATTTCGGTCGGCGAGGCATGATTGGCGACGGCATCGATCACGCGGTCGCGCTCGAAATAGACGATATAGCGGTTGTAAACCCAGCGGTGGATCACCGGATGTCGCGGCGCATCGCCGCCGGCCGGCGCAAGCTTGTCGGTCGGCGCACCGTAGCGGCTCTCGACCTGGGCCATGCTCATGCCGCGCTGTGGTGCATCCATGCTGCGCTCCTGCTGAACGCGCTGCACGAGCAAAGTATCGGCGTGAACGACATCGCCGCAGAGGCAGGCGGCGACGACGAAACCGCTGGCGAGAGTGAGAAAACGGGTGTTCATGGCGCGAACTCCTCATCGCACGGCCGATTGCCGCGAAGTTCAAGCTTTTTATCAGATTCCCCCGCGCAAATCCATGATACAGCGCGAGAAAGCTGTCGATTTTCAATCGAATCGACCGCACCGACTCCAGCAGTCAAACAGAAGGCCGCACATGGCGGCCCTCGAGTATGGCGGGTAAACGAGAACTGCGCTTAGCGTTGACGCGCCTTGAAGCGCGGGTTGCTCTTGCAGATCACGAACACCTTGCCGCGGCGACGCACGACTTTGCAGTCGCGGTGGCGCGTTTTGGCGGATTTGAGCGAGGACAGAACTTTCATGGCGGCCTTCCGGTAAGGTCAAGACAATATTCAGCTGCCGATTGTAATGCATTGCATGGGAAAGGGAAACTGGGAGCCTTGTCCAACATGGTATGAGTCTGAGCGAGGGGTGTGATTCCAACATGGTATGAGTCTGAAGCGGTAGGCCGGATCGATCACGATGCTCAGCATGGTGATCGATATGAACGACAGTCAATTGAACACGGTGGCCGATT
>JANXVS010000123.1 GCA_025351555.1 Pseudomonadota bacterium
CGGCAATCAGCTCACAAGCAACATTCCCAACCTTGTCGGTTTGTCAAATCTGAAAATTTTTGCAGCAGACGGCAATCTGCTGAAGGGAGGCCTTCCCGCGCTTGCGGGCCTTACGAACCTTACGGCGTTTTATGCGGACGCAAACTTGCTCACAGGCGGTATCCCCCCGCTTGATGGAACGCCGAACCTTCAAAAATTCGGAGTTGGATTCAATCATTTGACGGGTAGCATCCCCGATTTGTCGCAGTTATCGAATCTTCAAGACTTTTACGTAGGCTTCAACCAATTGACAGGTCAGGTGCCGGCGCCGCCGTCTTCGCTCGTGAGCGCCGCTCTGTGTCCGAACAATTTGATACCCGCCAGCACGCCGCCGTCAGCCATCGACTTGGCCTGGAACACGGCGACCTATACCACGCCGTGGTCGACGGATTGCGTGCCCGGTCCAAAATGGAAGTCCGCGCTCAGTGTGAGCTCGAGCCTCAACCCTTCTAGCGTCGGCCAGCCGGTGACATTCACCGCCGTGATCTGGGGCATGAATCCTACGGGTACGGTGACGTTTACCGCACGCTCTGACGCGCCGAGCAACACGCAGACCTTATGCGACAGCGTTCCGCTGGTGGGTTCGATTGCCACATGCATGGTCAGTACGATACCGCCGAGCAACTCTACCTACACTATGGTCGCCACCTATTCAGGCGACGCCGATAATGCTCCGGCCAACAATCTCGTTGTCGGTACGCTTTCCACGCTCTACCAGTTCGTTGCCTATGCGCTGGCAGAAACGACCACGGCGAATCCCGCGCAGGTCGGCCAGCCGGTGGATTTGACGGCGACGCTCGTGGGTGGTCAGGACACCGATACATTGACGTTTTACGATGGTCAGGCGCCCCTGTGCGACAACGTGCCCGTCCACACGATTCAAGCGCAGCAAGTCGGTCATTGCGTGACCCAGTTCGCGACGGCCGGCCCGCATTCGTTGACGGTGCAGAATTATCGTGGTGGCGGCGCATCGTTGCCGCTGATGGAAAACATCACCAGCCCCGCGCAGTTCGACGCGGACCAGTTCGCCTTGACCGGTTCCTGGTACAACCCGCCGACGTCCGGACAGGGGTTGGAAATCGAGGTGTATCCGGATCTCAACGGCGCCGGTGCGGGGCTGCTGTTCGGCGGTTGGTTCACTTACGATGCGTCGGGAAACCCACAATGGGTGACTTTGCAGGGCAACCTGTCGTCTAGTCACGGTGCGTCTTACGCCCTGGGAATTGGCCAGAATACCGGCGGCAATTTCAATGCGCCGCCGACCACGCAGGCCGTGGCGATCGGCTCGGCGACCCTGACATTTTACGACTGCACGCATGCGGCGCTCATCTACCAGTTCAGCGATGGCAGAAGCGGCACGATTCCCTACGTTCGTTTGACCGCTCCGAGTGCGTGCAGCGGCGCGGTGCCGGCAGTGACTCCTGCGCCAATGCCTGCGAACTACAACGACGTATTGCACTCGGGCGCCTGGTTTGATCCGAGCACTTCCGGACAAGGATTGCTGGTCGACATCGTGCCTGCGCAGAACCTTTTTTTCGCTGCCTGGTACACCTATGCGCCTCTGACCGAAGGGCTCACCGGGCTGGCGGGGCAGCGCTGGTTCACCCTGCAAAGCGATAGCTACACCCCGAGGAACCTGAATTTGAGCAATGTGCCAATTGTTCTCACCAGCGGCGGCATCTTCAACACGCCGACGGCCGTGAATAACGTACAGGTGGGCAGCGCCGATATTACGTTCGGTTCCTGCAACACGATGACACTGAAGTATACTTTTACCCAGGGCGAATTCAGCGGCCTGAGCGGCATCATCGAAGAGCGAGCCCTTGGTCCGACGGGTGGCTGTCACTGACCCAGCCAGATTCGGAAGCGTTTGGTGGGTCTACTCTGACTCGGACGATTCTGTCCGCGTCTGCACTAACCGATCGAGGGATTTCGTCGTGCCGGGTCAACAACCATTCGTCGCGGCCAATTTGTTTACTGCTTCTTCGAGTTCGACGATGCCGCTATCGACTGGATTCATATTGCCGGCGCGCGCGGCCGCTTCGATGCGCGCGGCGCAATCGCCCAGCGCGCTGGCATCGATCAGGCGGCTGGCGCCCTTGATGCGATGGGCCTCGTGGGCGACAGCGGCGGC
>JANXVS010000142.1 GCA_025351555.1 Pseudomonadota bacterium
AACAGGGTATTCAGATCAATGGGGCGAGTAACAACACACTCATCGGCGGTGCAACGGCCGGCGCCGGGAATGTCATTGGCAGCTGGGTGGCGCACGGTATATTTCTGGCCGGCACCGGAAGCAATAACCGGGTGCAAGGCAATCTGGTAGGCACCGATGCAATGGGCACGACGCGTTTGGGTGGCGGTGCACAGGGTTTGGGATACCTGGGGTCAGGCACGAACAACAAGATTGGGGGTGCCGCCGCCGGCGAAGGCAATCTGATCGCCGGCGCCAACAGCAACGGCATTCTGCTGGGCGGAACCTCGACCGATCTGCTCGTGCAGGGAAACCTGATCGGCACGGATATCACCGGTGTGCTGCCGCTGGGCAACGGTACCGACGGAATCAAGGTTTTCAGCGGGAGCGGCGTGATCGGCGGCGCCTCGCCCGGCGCGGCGAACCGGATTGCGTTCAACGCTGCACAGGGCGTCGACGTCAGCAATGGCGCGACCGGATGGCCGATCAATGGCAATAGTATCTATGCCAATGGAGGTTTGGGGATTTCGCTTAGCGGTGGCAGCATTCCCACGCCGAACGATGCTGGCGACGCGGATACCGGTCCGAACAACCTGCAGAACTATCCGGTCATCAGTGCCGTGACAATCAGTCCGAATACAACCGTGCATGTTTCCGGCTCGCTCAACAGTGCCACAAGCACGATCTTTCGCCTGGAGTTCTTCGCGAACGCAAATTGTGACGATGCTGGCAATGGCGAAGGCAAGATCTTCATCGGCTTCGCCAACGTGACGACGAACCCCAACGATGTGACGTTTGGGCCGCTGACCTTCGCCGTGCCGGCCGACCGGCACGTGATCACGGCGACCGCGACCGATCCGGCTGGCAATACTTCCGAGTTCTCCGTGTGCTCGACGCAAGACACGATCTTCAGCGACAGCTTTGAAGGGAACTGACGTTTTCCTTGTACCCCAGGCTTGCTGGCGCGAGCCGTCAACGATGGTGCCCGGGTTCAACGATTCGATGTCTCGTTGCGTCAACGGATGGCGGGCGAAACCGTTGTGGGTTAGCGAACGGAAGCGCGGCTTCCGAACCTACGGAGATTCACGATGAAGATTTCCAGACCGATGACGGCGCTGGCCTGCGTCTTGTTGAGTTCGAGCGCATTCGCGGCGCTGACCCTGGAGCGCACGACCAGCTTGAACGACAGTCTGGGCGGCAGCCTGAGCATCAGCACCCACGGCACGGTGGAGATCCCCGGTGCCGATATCACCAGTCAGGCCACCCTGACCAATTTCCATCCGCATGACAACCAGGATCTGGTCGCCAACGGCAGCATCACCCGTACGCGTATGCGCAGCAACGATGTCGCTACCAGTACGTTCAACGGCAATCTGAGCTTGGCCGGGACCAACAGCAAAGGCAAGCCCATCAACGACACTCTGGCGCTGCAGAATTTGCAGGTCGTCCACGATGGTGAAGCCTCGACATTCACTGGAACGATCGTGCTCAACGGCACCACGATCGATACCGCGCAGATGCCGGACGACGTGAAACATCTGCTGCATCACGTGTTGCGCTTCTTCTATTTCGACTGAACGTGAACGGAGTCGAGCGCGGGTAGATCGCTGGCTTGCATTGATCGCGCAAGCCGGTCAGCGGGTACGGTTACTTCAGGAGAATCTCGCGCATCGGCAGCGTTGCCTCCGACATCTTGAAGTTCACGTGTGAGAAGCGAAACCAACATGCACCTTGCAGGCTGATCCAACTGGCATGCTGTATCATCGGCTACAGTATCTGGATGGCAGTCTCTGGGCGATAACCTGACCTGATGGCTTTCAATATTCGCCAGATATTCACCGCGCTCAACCATGCCGGCGTCGATTATGTCGTCGTCGGTGGTCTTGCCGTCATCCTGCACGGTTACTTGCGTGCGACGGCCGATCTGGATTTGGCCGTAGGCCTGTCGCCGGATAACGCGCGGCGCACCATGCAGGCATTGGCCGCGATCGGGCTGCGGCCGCGCTTGCCGCTGGCGATCGAGGATTTTGCCGATGTCGAAAAGCGGCGGGAGTGGCTGCACGAGCGCAACATGCTCGTGTTTCCGTTGTGGGATCCGGGCAATCCGCTGCGCTCGGTCGATGTGTTCATCGACGAGCCGGTTGCATTCGCCGAATTGTTGCGGGACGCCGTAGCCAAGGATCTCGGTGGCACCGTTGTGCGAATCGCCGGTATCGATCATCTGATCGTCATGAAGCAGGCGGCCGGGCGTGCGCGCGACCTCGACGACATCGATAAACTCCGCCAGATTCGCGATGCCGAGACAGGCTCTTCGTCATGACCGACAACACGCCACGATTTACCTACGAAGATGCCGAACGCGAGCAGCTACGCGCGTGGATCCGGCTCAGCGCCAGCGAGAAAATCGATTTCTTCGAGGAAATGATCGAGCTGGCGTACTGCAGCGGCGCGCTGAACCCACAGCGGTTGGCGTTGCGGGACAGGCCAGCCAATACAAAACCCGATGGGACGCAGTGACGCTCTCATCCCGCCTTCTTCTTCGCCAACTTCAACCACGTATCCACGACCGTATCCGGATTCAGCGATACCGATTCGATGCCCTGATCCATCAGCCATTCGGCCAGGTCCGGATGATCGCTCGGGCCCTGGCCACAGATGCCGATGTATTTACCCTTGGCTTTGGCCGTCTTTATGGCCATCGACAACAGTTTCTTGACCGCCGCATCGCGTTCATCGAACAGGTGGGCGACGATGGCGGAATCGCGATCCAGGCCGAGCGTGAGCTGGGTCAGGTCGTTCGAGCCGATCGAGAAGCCGTCGAAGATATCGAGAAATTCGTCGGCCAGCAGTGCGTTTGAGGGCAGTTCGCACATCATGATTATTTTCAAATCGTCCTGGCCGCTCTTCAGACCATTTTCCGCGAGCACGTCGATGACCTTGCGGCCTTCATCCAGCGTGCGCACGAACGGAATCATCGCCCAGGCGTTGGTCAGGCCCATTTCGTTGCGCACTTTCTTCAGCGCCTGACATTCCAGCGCGAAACAATCCTTGAAGCTCGGATCAACATAGCGGCTGGCACCACGGAAACCGAGCATTGGATTTTCCTCGTGAGGCTCGTAGCGTGCGCCGCCGATCAGGTTCGCGTATTCGTTCGACTTGAAATCCGAAAGCCGCACGATCACCGGATTCGGCGCGAATGCGGCGGTGATCGTCGCGATGCCTTCGGCCAGACGATCGACGTAGAACTGCACCGGGTCGCCGTAGCCGGCGATTCGCTCGTCAATCTTTTTCTTTGTTTCGGCATCCTGCTTGGCATACTCCAGCAGCGCTTTCGGATGCACGCCGATGTGGCTGGCGATGATCATTTCCAGTCGCGCCAGTCCGACGCCGGCATTCGGCAGCATGGCAAAGTCGAACGCACGCTCGGGATTGGCGACATTCATCATGATCTTCAGCGGTGCCGGCGGCATGTGGCCCAGATCCGCCGTGACCTTGTCGAACTCGAGCTGGCCTTCGTAGATGAAACCGGTATCGCCCTCGGCGCAGGACACGGTGATGTCAGCGCCGTCCGGGATCGCATCCAGGCCATTGCCGGTGCCGACGACGGCGGGCACGCCCAGCTCGCGCGCGATGATTGCGGCGTGGCAGGTGCGGCCGCCGCGATTGGTGACGATGGCCGCGGCGCGCTTCATCACCGGTTCCCAATCCGGATCGGTCATGTCGGCGACGAGCACATCACCGGCCTCGACGCGGGCCATGTCCTTGATCGAGCGGATCACGCGCGCCTTGCCGGCGCCGATCTTCTGGCCGATCGAGCGACCTTCGACCAGCACCTTGCCTCGTGATTTCAAGTGGAAGCGTTCGACCTGGGTCGCGTGGCCGCGCGATTTCACGGTCTCCGGACGCGCCTGTACAATGTATACTTTGCCGCTATTTCCATCCTTGGCCCATTCGATGTCCATCGGCCGGCCGTAGTGCTGCTCGATGACCAGGGCCTGCTTCGACAACTCATGCACATCGGCATCGCTGATGCAGAATTTTTCGCGATCCGCCTTGGGTGTTTCTTCGATGCGCACGCGCTCGCCGGGCTTGTCCGAATACACCATGCGCTGCTGCTTGGCGCCGCGCTGACGGCGCAGGATTGCGTTTTTTCCGGCGCGCAAAGTCGGCTTGTAGACGTAGAATTCGTCGGGATTCACGGCGCCCTGCACGACCATTTCGCCCAGACCGTAGCTGGCGGTGACGAAGACCGCGTCGCGAAAACCGGATTCGGTGTCGAGCGTGAACAATACGCCGGACGCGCCGACATCCGAGCGCACCATCAGCTGCACGCCGGCGGAAAGGAAGACATCCTCATGCTTGAAGCCGTGATGCACGCGATAGGAGATCGCGCGATCGTTGTACAACGAGGCAAAGACTTCCTTGAGCTTGTGGATCACGTCGTCCGCGCCGGTGACATTGAGGAAGGTTTCCTGCTGGCCGGCGAACGAAGCGTCCGGCAGGTCTTCAGCGGTCGCTGACGAGCGCACGGCAACCGCGCAATCCTTCACACCCGCATCGCTACACAATTTCGCATAGGCCGCACGCACGGCGTCGTCGAATTCGGGAATCAGCGGCGTATCGATGACCCACTTCCGAATTTCGGTTCCGGCACGGGCGAGGGCGGCAACATCGTCCACGTCCAGGGTCGCCAGTCTTTTCTGGATGCGATCGGCCAGTCCACTCTGCGCGATGAATTGCTGAAATGCGTAGGCGGTGGTCGCAAACCCGCCCGGCACCGACACGCCGAGCTTGGCCAGGTTGCCGATCATCTCGCCGAGCGAGGCGTTCTTGCCGCCGACTTGGCCCAGGTCGGACAAGCGCAGCTGATCGAGCCAAAGCACCAAATCGCTCAAGGGATTCTCCGTAAATGTCGGATCGAAGCGGGCAGGGCCGCCAGAATCCGCAATTTTCGGGGTTTATGCGGGGCGAAACAAGCTTTGCTTGCGGTGGATAGGAGTTGGGCCGGTGCACCGTATGCCGTGCATGGCTCGATCCCTCACCACGAACGGCTTGTTCGCTTACACTCGCGCCTATCGTCATCGGGTGTCGCCCATGCGCAGAACCATCTTCTACGTCTCCGACGGCACCGGCATTACCGCCGAAACCATCGGCCATTCGGTATTGACCCAGTTCGATGGCGTCGAATTCGATACCTTCCGCATTCCGTTTGTGGACGACGAGGAAAAGGCGCACGGTGCCGCGGCGCGCATCCGCAACTCCTACGCCACCGGTGGCGTGCGGCCAATCGTGGTCAATACCGTGATCGATCCTGTGCTCAGCGAGGTGCTCGCGACCAGCGGTGCGCTGATGATGGATGTGTTCGCACCATTCATCGGCCCGCTGGAAGCCGAACTCGGCATGCCACGAGCGCGCCGCGTGGGCAAGGCGCACGGTCTGACTGATTTTGCCGAATACGAAGCGCGCATCAATGCGACGAATTACGCGCTGACCCACGACGACGGCATCGATGTGAATTATGCGGATGCCGAAGTGATCCTGGTCGGCGTGTCGCGCGTGGGCAAGACGCCGACTTGCCTGTACATGGCCCTGCATTACGGCGTGAAGGCGGCGAACTATCCGCTGACTGAAGACGATCTGGACAAGCTCGAACTACCCAAGCGCCTGGTGCCATACAAACCGCGCCTGTTCGGATTGAGCATCGACGCGCAGCGCCTGACCCAAGTGCGCGAGGCACGCAAACCCGGCAGCCGCTACGCAAAGCTTGAGCAGTGCCGCCACGAGCTGGCGCAGGCCGACAAACTATTCCGTCGCGAAAACATCCCGGTGCAGAACACCACGCACACCTCGATCGAGGAAATCGCGAGCAAGATTCTTTCCCAACTGGGGATCGAGAAGCATATGTTCTGACGCTCCGCGCATAGACGCGGAGCGGCCTCACGCTGTTGCCATCAGGGCGTTGCAGGGGGCAACAGATCGGTATCGACGAAACGCACGCGCGGTTTCGAGAACAGGTAATTATCCGGCGTGAACGTCGTCATCGTGCCGGCGGTGCAATCCACATTGCTCGATGTGACCAGGGCAAGCAGGGCATCAGGTGGCTGAGTCGCCGGATCGGCAGTCGGGTCAAGGCCTGGCGGCAGATTCGAGTTGAGTTCGATCGAAGTGGCGATATGCAATTGCCCGCCGCCATTGACCGTGCCGTGGCCGAGACAAACCACGCCCGCCGAGGGCATCGGTTCTGGCTGATAAGTCAGGGTCCACTGACTGCCTGCGGTCAGCTGATGCGCGTTCAGCACGTAATCGAAGGTCGAGCCGAACCAGAAATACATCATGCTGGCCGAGGAAGACGAGGCTATGGTGTCGCCGGTGGCGATATCGATCTTGACGAAGTCGGTGTGCGCAACGTGCGATGCGCCCGACTGGCCGTCGGGCCCCTGTACGTCGATACCGCTGGTGTCGTCGGAACAGCTTCCTTGCGGCGGTTTGACGCTGGTGCCGCCGTGATCGCCGCTATGACCGGGAGGAGTGGCAGGCGGGCCATGATCGTGGCTGGTTTTGGCTGGTGAATTATCGTCATCGTTGCCGTGGCCGTGACTTTCGGCGTACGCGGGCAGATACGCAGTCAGCAAGCCGGTGGCAAAAACCAAAGCAAGAAATTGTGGGTTTGCGCGCATAGGGAAACCTCCGTAATCAAATGGTTCGCTGGATTCCCGCCCACCGCAAATCATACTCCGCCGGCGAGAAAATCTTGTTAGCGCCGTCACAGAATTGGCGATAGACCCGCAGGCAGTTCAGCGTTTTTTCGGTTTCGCCACGGGCTGTTTCGCCGGCTCGCCCTTCTTGCCGAGTTCTTCGAGCAGGCTGCTCAGGTCTTCCGCATGTTCTTCTTCGGAAGCCAGAATACCTTCCATCATGCGCCGCGTGGTTGGATCATCGTTGCCCAGGTACTGGATGATCTCGCGATAGGTATCGATGGCGATGCGTTCGGCGACGAGATTTTCCTGGATCATGTCGACCAGGTTTTCACCCTCGACATATTCGGAGTGGCTACGCGTCAGCATGCCTTCCGGTGACAGGTTCGGTGCGCCGCCCAACTGGACGATGCGTGTGCAGAGCAGGTCCGCGTGACCCTGTTCCTCGTTGGCGTGTTCCAGGAATTCAGCGGCGACGCTGGTGGCATTGATGCCGCTGGCCATGAAGTGATGGCGCTTGTAGCGCAGCACGCAGACGATTTCGGTGGCCAGAGCCTCGTTGAGGATCTTGAGCACGGTCTTGCGATCGGCGGCATAGCCGCTGGTAACGGCGCCTTCCTGGATGTGCTCACGCGCGCGCTTGCGGATGGTCTGGATGTCGCTGAGGAACTTTTTTTCTTTGGCCATGACATGCCTCCTTGGATTGTCCCAATTGCTGACGCGTGACGAATCGGCCTCGAAGCGAAGCCCAATGCGGTCTTGTCAGGATAATCAATCGTAGCTGAACCGAATCGGATACGCGATCATGGAATTTGGTCGTACCTGGGGGCGACACTCCCTATGCCAGACCGCAGGTCATGACTTCCGGCGCATTGGCCACCGCGTATGATCTTCCATACTGTGCGAGTCCAGTGGCATGCGTTCCTACCGTCGTTCCGGTTCCATCAGAGGAGATTATCGATGCGCAGTTTTCCGCAATGGCTGATGGTGGCCTGGGCGTGTGCACTACTCGCACCGGCGTGGGCCGCCGAAGATTCGGCCAAGCACAAGGAAAAAAACCTTGAGAGCAAAGCTGAGAGTGCCGAGGAAGCGGCGTTGATCAAGCCCAAGCAAGTTACCACCGAGGGCAGCGTCAGCATCGAAGGCCATGCGCTCAACTACAAGGCGGTGGCTGGAACGATCATTCTCACCGGCAAGGACGAGAAGAAGGAAGATCCGACTGCCAGCATCTTCTATACCGCGTATTTCAAGCGCGATGTCGATAGCGGCAAGCGTCCGCTGACCTTTCTATACAACGGCGGTCCGGGATCCTCCACCGTGTGGCTGCACATGGGTGCGTTCGGCCCCAAGCGCGTGATCACGCTGGACGATCAGCATACGCCGGCGGCGCCGTACAAGCTGGCGAATAACGATTACAGTCTGCTCGACGCTTCCGATCTGGTCTTTATCGATGCGCCCGGTGCGGGTTTCTCGCGCCTGCTCGCTGTCGAGAAAGACAAGGAAAAACAGGAAGCCAAGCTCAAGGAGCGCGGCAAGGAATTCTATGGCGTGGATCAGGACGCGCGCGCGTTCGCGCAATTCATCAGCAAATTCCTGTCGCAGTACGGACGCTGGAATTCGCCGAAGTATCTGTTCGGTGAAAGTTACGGCACCACGCGTTCGGCCGTCCTGGCGAACATGCTGGAGACCGAACAGAGCGTGGATTTGAACGGTGTGATTTTGCTGTCGCAGATCCTGTGTTTCAGCAACGATGCCGATGTGCCGCAGTTCAATCCGGGGGTCGATCAAGCCTATGCGCTGGCGCTCCCGACGTATGCCGCGACCGCGTGGTATCACCACAAACTGCCGAATCAGGCGAAGGAACTGAAACCATTCCTGGCCGAAGTGGAGCAGTTCGCGCTGACCGACTACACCGTGGCACTGGCTGCAGGTTCCACGCTGGAACCCGCGCGCAAGGCCGCAATCGCGCAAAAGCTGCACGAGTATACCGGTCTTCCGGTCGCCTACATCGACAAGGCCAATCTGCGCGTTTACGCCGGCGAGTTCGAGAAGACCCTGCAGGATGACAGCGATCTGACTACCGGGCGTCTGGACGGCCGTTTCTCCGGCCCGAACATGGATCCGCTGGATCGCGATGCGCAATACGATCCGCAATCGGCGGCGATCAGCTCAGCCTACGTGTCGGCGTTCAACGACTATGTGCGTCGACAACTCAAGTACGGCGACGATCAAGCCTTCCACGTTTTCGGCGACGTGCAACCGTGGAACTGGCAGCATCAACCGCCTGGCGCGAATGCGCCGTTCCCGATCTCGACCAATGTGATGCCGGACCTGGCCGTGGCGATGAAGTACAACCCGCAGTTGCATGTGCTGCTGACTGGCGGTTACTACGATCTGGCGACACCGTATTTCGCTGCTGTATTTGAGATGCGGCATCTGCCGATCCCGGCCAAGCTGCAGGCCAACATCGAGTATGCGTTTTACGAATCCGGGCATATGGTCTATGCCCACGAGGAATCGTTGAAGAAAATCCACGATGACGTGGCCGGTTTTATCGGCAAGACCGACAACCACGGGCATTGATGCAGCTTTTTGCAGGGTGGGTTGGTGCCACAGATGCGCAACCCACCTTGCCTGCTAGTGCATGATCCGCTTCAGCCGCGCATCGAGTTCGCCCGGCTCATAGCCCAGGCCCAAGGTGACTTTTTCCAGAAACAGGCGTTCGCCGCGGCGGATAAGCGAATCGGCAGCGGCCAAGCGCAGCAGGTTGTCGTAGAAGCGGTCGACCTCGGTCGAGCCGCGCGGAAATGCGACGAGCAAGCGCAGGATTTCGGCGTCGACGTCGATCTGGCGTTTGCAGCCGCGTTCGAAAGCGGCGGTGGCGAGTTGGCGAGCTGACGTGCTCAGCTCCAGTTCGTCCATCAGACCGTTGGTGAAGTGTGCTTCCTCGCTGGATACCACGCCGTCGGCTCGCGCCAGTGTGCCCAGCAGGCCGAACAGCACTTCCACCAGCACCTGCTGTTTCTCATCGAGTTTGCCGCCACCGAACATTTCGCCAAATGCCAGACGCACATCGCGCAACACGCCGCCCATCGCGGACTTTGCCTTGTCGTTGCCGGCCATGATCGCAACTCCCCTTTGTGGTTTGCGCATGTTGCGATAGAAATGCGCGCGTGAAAAGGGGTACCTCTGCAATAAGGTGCAGAAGTACCCATTGCCATCAAGCCGTGCGAGTCAGACTACAGACCAATGTCAATCGCAGTTTACTGGCGGTTTTCGGCGTGATTCCAAGCCTCGAACTGCCGTTTCGATATGGCCTTCGGATGATGGTTCATCGTCAGCAAATTGTCGTAGTCGTTGAATAGCGGCATATAGACTTCCGCTTCTTCACGGCTGATGTAGCCGTCGCGATTGGTATCGAGCTGGTCGAAGCTGGGCGCGGGGCCGTAATGATCCGGCGCGGGCTGGCCCGAGGTCACAGTGACTTGGGTCCCATCGCTGGCAGTGGCCTGCATGGCTTGATCCTGTGCCTGGCTGCCGGTGGCGATGGCGAGCAAGCCGGCAGAAGTGATGAGCGCGAATAGATGATTTGATTTCTTCATGACGATTTCTCCAGCAGGTGAGCAGTTCATTTGTGCTTGGACAAGGGCTGTTGCCGAACGCGACAATAGGCTCCAGAACTTTTCTTGAGCGAAGCGTTATGTCTGGGTTGGAGTATGGCCGCGAAGTTCTTAACGCCCGCCAAATCCTCAGCGTGCAGCAGGCGCGCAATCTGCATCTGGCGGCACAGGGACTGCTCACGCCCGCGCGCGCCCGTGCCAGCCGCGCCCGCGTACTAGCCGCGATCGCGCGCATGCGCCTGCTGCAGATCGACACTATCCATATCGTCGCACGCAGTCCCTATCTTGTACTTTTTTCAAGACTGGGGGACTACGAACCACGTTGGCTGGATGAGTTGCTGGCAAAAGGGTTGATCTTCGAGTGCTGGGCGCACGAGGCCTGCTTCGTGTCGATCGACGATTACGTTCTGCACGCCGCGCAGCGCGACGCGCGGGCAAATCACTGGGCTCACCGCAGCGCGCAACGCATGCAGCGCGACCATCGCGAGGCCATGGATCGCCTGCTAGCGCACATCCGCGAGCACGGTGCAGTCAAGGCCTCGGACTTCGAGCGCAAACAACAAACCGCCACCGGCTGGTGGGGATGGAAGGATGAAAAGCGCTGGCTCGAAGCGTGTTTCGCGCGCGGCGAGTTGATGATCTGCCGGCGCGAGAATTTCCAGCGCGTCTATGACCTGACCGAGCGTGTTCTGGCGAAGGCAAAAGTCGACACTGCTGCCCTGAAGCCAGTGGATTCGCCGCGCGAATTCATTCTCGACGCCGTGCACGCGCTCGGCATCACCCAGGCACGCTGGATCGCGGATTATTTCCGTAGCGGGAAAAAGTATAAAGATGCAGATTTGCAAATGCTCATCGACAGCGGCGATCTGATCCGCGTTTCCGTGCGCGGCTGGGATGTGCCGGCGTATGTGCATCGCGACCAACTGCCCCTGCTGCAACGCGCGCAGCGCGGTGCCTTGCGCGCGACCCACACCACGCTGCTATCGCCGTTTGATCCCGTAGTCTGGGATCGCGCCCGCGCCAGCGCGATGTTCGGTTTCGACTACACCATCGAATGCTATATGCCGGGTCACAAGCGGCGTTTCGGCTACTTCGTGCTGCCGATCCTGCATCGTGGCCGGCTCATCGGCCGCCTCGACGCCAAGGCGCACCGCGCCGAGAGCATGTTCGAGGTCAAGGCGCTGTTTTTGGAACCCAAGGTCAGGATCACAGCGGAGTTGACGGACGCTGTCGCCGGCGCGATAAGCAACTGCGCAAACTGGCACGCCACACCGCGCGTGA
>JANXVS010000146.1 GCA_025351555.1 Pseudomonadota bacterium
GCCGCCGCTGCACCGAAAGCCGCGGCAAGTTCAGGCCGCAAAGCCGATATCGAATGCCAGGTTTGCGTGCTCGGTTCCGGCCCAGGTGGCTACACCGCTGCGTTCCGCGCTGCCGATCTCGGCCAGAACACGGTGCTGATCGAGCGCTATGCGACACTCGGCGGCGTCTGTCTCAACGTCGGCTGCATCCCATCAAAGGCGTTGCTGCATGCCGCGCGCTTGATCGATGAAGCCGCGCATTCCGACGCCATCGGCATCAGCTTCGGCGCGCCGAAAATCGATATCGACAAGCTCGGCGTGTTCAAGGACAAAGTCGTCGCGCAGTTGACCGGCGGTCTTGCGAGCATGAGCAAGCAGCGCAAGGTCACGGTTGTGTCGGGCACGGGCAAGTTCATTTCAGCAAACGAAATCGAAGTCGAAACCAAGGACGGCAAGACATTGGTGCATTTTGAAAAATGCATCATCGCGACCGGTTCGCAGTCAGTGAAATTGCCGGGCTTTCCCTGGGACGATCCGCGCATCATGGATTCGACCGACGCGCTGCTGCTCAAGGATGTGCCGGAGAAATTGCTCGTTGTCGGCGGCGGCATCATCGGTCTGGAAATGGCCTGCGTCTACGATGCGCTCGGTTCGCAAGTCACGGTTGTGGAGTTGCTGGATCAGCTGATGCCGGGCGCCGATCCGGATCTAGTGCGACCGCTCGCGCAGCGTCTGGGCAAGCGCTACGCTGGTATCCATCTCAAGGTGAAAGTCGCAAAGGTCGAAGCGCAGAAAGATGGATTGAAAGCCACGTTCGAGGGTGCTGATTCTGATAGGAGCGCGGTCCCAGAATCGCAACTCTACGATCGCGTGCTGATCGCCGTCGGTCGCGCGCCGAACGGCAAGAAGATCGACGCGGACAGAGCGGGCGTCACGGTTACCGACCGCGGCTTTATTCCTGTCGACAAACAAATGCGCACGAACGTGGCACATATCTTCGCGATCGGCGACGTCGTCGGCAATCCGATGCTGGCGCACAAAGCCACGCACGAAGGCAAGGTCGCGGCCGAAGTCTGCGCGGGACTCAAGAGCGAATTTGTCGCGCGCGTGATACCAAGCGTCGCCTATACCGATCCGGAAATCGCCTGGGTCGGCGTCACCGAAGCCGAGGCGAAGAAGGATGGGCTGAAAATCGGCGTTGGCAAATTCCCCTACGCCGCCTCCGGCCGTGCGATCGGCATTGGCCGCACCGAAGGTTTCACCAAGTTGATTTTCGACGAAACCACGCACCGCGTGATCGGTGGCGGCATTACCGGCCCGAACGCGGGCGACCTGATTTCCGAAGTCGCGCTGGCGATCGAGATGGGTTGTGAAGCGGCCGATATCGGCCTGACCGTGCATCCGCACCCGACGTTATCCGAATCCGTCGGCATGGCAGCGGAAGTATACGAAGGGACAATTACGGATTTGTATATTCCGAAGAAGAAGTAGGTTATCGCTGACGGCTTCGCCACGCTACGACACAGCTTGATTCCCGCCAACGCATCCCAATCTGATCCGCACCGGCAAGGTTTGTAACCTTGTCGCAGGGGAGTTCCGCGCCTCGTGGCGCTTTCGCTCACATTGGAGATTCGCATGAAACTGTATTTCGCCCCCGGTGCCTGTTCGCTGTCGCCGCATATCGTGCTGCGCGAGTTGGGTTTGCCATTCGATCTGGTCAAGGTTGATCTGGCTGCCAAAAAAGCGTCCGATGGGTCGGATTTCAAGGCGATCAACCCGAAAGGTTATGTGCCGGCGCTGCTGACGGATGACGGTCATGTGCTGACTGAAGGCCCGGCCCTGGTGCAGT
Source organism: Pseudomonadota bacterium (assembly GCA_025351555.1). Taxonomy (GTDB): domain Bacteria; phylum Pseudomonadota; class Gammaproteobacteria; order Xanthomonadales; family Rhodanobacteraceae; genus Rudaea. Next base: position 1,829 of record JANXVS010000146.1, read on the forward strand.
ACCTGGCTGACCGCAAACCCGAGGCCGAGCTCGCGCCGGCGAATGGTACGTTCGCGCGTTATCAGCTGCAGGAATCGCTGAATTATATTTCCACGGAAATCCACAAATCCTTCAGCCCGTTGTTCAATGTGGCGATGCCGGATGCGGCCAAGGAAATCTATACGGCCAAGCTCAAGCAGCGTTTTGCGGAACTCGACACCGTGTTCGCCAAACAGGATTTTCTCAACGGCGCCCAGTTCAGCGTCGCCGATGCGTACTTGTATACCGTGTTGCGCTGGACCCAGCATTTCAAGATCGATCTGAACGAATGGCCGGCGCTGGCGAAGTTCTTTGCGCGCGTGGATGCGCGGCCGGCAGCGCAGGCGGCGGTCGAGGCTGAGGCGCAGGCGAAGAAGGCGGCGTAAAGCCCACGGCTGGCTCCGGTGGGTTACCTCGCTGCGCGACTAACCCACCCTACAAAAGCTATTTACGATTTTTCGCCGCCGGTTTTGCTTCGACGGTCGGCGGCGATTCCGATGCGATCTGCTCGGCCACATCGTAATGCCGCACCAGCGGTTCCATCTGCAACAGGTATTGGTCGTCCTCGGGATAGTAGACCGAGCGATCGGGGTTTTCGCCGGCGAAGGCGCGCACCGCGTCCATCGAATCCCACAGCGAAATCAGCATGATTTCGCAATGCCCGCCCTGATCGCGACGCAGCGTGGTCACGCCGCGGTTGCCGGGCGTCTTGGCGTAGTCCCGCAAGCCCGTTTCATGGAGGTAGGCGAGATAGTCGTCCGCTTTTTCCTTCAGCGTGATGCCGCGCCAGATGCGAGCGATCATGCGAACTCTCCGTTGCACCGATCAAGAGCTATCAGCATAGCGCGATATTTGCGCGCGGAAGAAATCCGGGTGTGGGAGACGTCCCGATTGCCGACCCACAGGGATGTGGGAAGTGTCCGCAGGTGCCGGGAGCACCGGCGGACCGGCATACCGGCGATCCATGACCATCGCCGATAGTGCTCCTGCATTTTCGGCATACCGGCGATCCGTGGCCATCGCCGAAAATTGCTCCTGCATTTCCGGCATACCGTCCATCCGTGGCCATAAAAAACCCCGGGCAGCTCGCACTGCCCAGGGCTAGGGAGTTCGATGTGATCGGGTTCAGGCCGATAAACGGGTCAGCGCTTCATTGATGCGCGCCAGCTTGGTTTCCAGCGGCGACAGCACCTGATCATTGGCCGAGTGATGAGAGCGGACGTCTTCGATCGCCATTTCCAAGCGACCAAGCTCGATCATCAGGTCATGGCGCAGAAACAGTGGATTGATGGTCAGGGCGGCGACGGTGGCTAGCATGGCACTCTCCGATTTGCGACGTAGTTCACGTAATGCAGAAGCTGTGCCAAAAGGCAAAAATCCGTCGAAACACGAGTATTCGTGCGATTTCCTCAGGATCGGTGACGTTTTGCGACGCAAATTGACACGGGTTTGGCGGAAGTTCTGCCCAGGATATGAACGTGTTCACAGTTCTCTAACTACAATCGGCGCTATCCTTGTAGTACGATCACGGCGTCAGTAATGCGTGCTATTGGCGCAGACCGGTAGACGCATGAAGCGAGTCACTGGCGCCCGGCATACGGTCCTCTTGGATTCCCCCTGTTCCTAAGACCGCCGGGCGCCAGCCTTCTTCCTTGAAACCCCCGCTACTCCTCCGAGCTTCCTTCCACCATCGCTCGATCGACCTGTGTTCGACCACCAGCGTACGCATACGCTGGTTGCGGGCGAAAGTGCGGTTCAGATATCGCAGAAAGCGTGCCAGCGTTAGGCGCCAGCTTTGTATAATGCATGACCAACATCGTGCTATGCACGAGGACGACACCTTTGGACTTTCAACAGCACTTCGAGGTCATCGTGATTGGCGGCGGCCATGCCGGCACTGAAGCCGCGCTTGGCGCAGCGCGCTTGGGTGCGCGCACCCTGCTGTTGACGCACAACATCGAAACCCTCGGCCAGATGAGTTGCAATCCCGCGATCGGCGGCATTGGCAAGGGGCATCTGGTCAAGGAAATCGACGCGCTCGGCGGCGTGATGGCTTGGGCAGCCGATCGTGCCGGTATCCAGTGGCGTACGCTCAATGCCTCAAAGGGCCCGGCCGTGCGTGCCACGCGTTGCCAAGCTGATCGCGCGCTGTACAAGGCCACGATCCGGCGCAAGCTCGAAACCCAGCCGAACCTGTCGATCTTCCAGCAGGCGGTGGACGATTTGACGCTCGACGGCAATCGGGTGACCGGCGTCGTCACCCAAATGGGTCTGCGCTTTCACGCGGCGACGGTGGTGCTGACTGCCGGCACCTTCCTCGCCGGCAAGATCCACGTCGGCTTCGCCAATTATGCCGGTGGCCGCGCGGGCGACCCACCAGCCACTCGCCTGGCCGAGCGCATGCGCGAGCTGCCGATCCGCGTGGATCGCCTGAAAACTGGCACGCCGCCGCGCATTGACGGTCGCAGCATCGACTACGCTGGCTTGCAGGAACAGCCGGGCGATTCGCCGCTGCCGGTTTTTTCCTTCGCGGGTTCCGTTGCCGATCATCCGCGTCAGGTCAGCTGCTGGATCACGCACACGTCTGAACGCACCCACGACATCATCCGTGGTGCGCTGGATCGTTCGCCGTTGTACACCGGCAAGATCGAGGGCGTGGGTCCGCGCTATTGTCCGTCGATCGAGGACAAGGTGGTGCGCTTCGCCGACAAGACTTCGCACCAGATTTTCATCGAACCCGAAGGCCTGGACACCACCGAGATTTATCCGAACGGCATCTCGACCTCGCTGCCGTTCGATGTGCAATTGGAGCTGGTGCGCTCGATCAAGGGTTTCGAGCGCGCGCATATCACGCGCGCCGGTTACGCCATCGAGTACGACTATTTCGATCCGCGCGGATTGAAAGCCAGCCTGGAAACCAAGACCATCGACGGCCTGTATTTCGCAGGCCAGATCAATGGCACCACGGGCTATGAAGAAGCCGCGGCGCAGGGGCTCATCGCCGGCCTGAATGCCGCACACGCGGCGCAGGACAAACAACCCTGGACGCCGCGTCGCGATGAAGCCTATATCGGCGTGCTGATCGACGATCTGATCACCAACGGCACGATCGAGCCGTACCGCATGTTCACTTCACGCGCCGAATATCGGCTGCACCTGCGCGAAGACAATGCCGACCTGCGCCTGACCGCGAAGGGCCATGAACTCGGCAGCGTGGATGGCGAGCGTTACGCGGCGTGCTGCCGCAAACGCGACGCGGTCGAACACGAAACTCAACGTCTGCGCAGCCTGTGGGCGGCGCCGGGCAATGCGCTCGGGCGTGAGATTGAAACCACGCTCGGCGTCGCCGTGTCGCGCGAGACCACTGCCCTGGATCTGCTGCGCCGGCCGGAACTGGACTATGCGCAACTGATGCGCGTGCCGACGCTCGGCCCCGCCGTGGACGATGCGCGCGTCGCCGAACAAGTGGAAATTGCGGCAAAGTATAGTGGTTATCTGGAACGCCAGAACGAGGAAATCGGTCGCCAGCGCCGCCACGAAGATACGGCGATACCGTCGAATTTCGACTACGCCGGCGTGCACGGCCTGTCCACTGAGGTGCTGCAAAAACTGCAATGCAGCCTGCCGCAAACGGTCGGTCAGGCGCTACGCATTCCCGGGGTCACCCCGGCCGCGATCTCGTTGCTGCTGGTGCATCTGAAACGCGGCAACCGGCGTCGCGTCGCTTGAACATGGGATGGCGCGCGACATCGCGCGCAACATCGGTCGCGCTGCTCTGCCTTGGTTTTGCTGCCCACGCTGAGGACAGTGGCGAACCCACGGCAACGCCGTATCGCCCGACGATTTCCAATCCGGCCGATTTGCCGGTACCGGGCTGGCTGGAACTCGAGTTGGGTGGCTTGCATGTTTCCGGCGCAGACGGCGCGGATTTGGACACTGTTCCCTGGCTGCTGAAATATGCTTTTGACGAAAATTCCGGTGTGTTGTTCGGCGGCAACGCGTTCGATCGCGCTATGGCTGCCGATGGCCGGCACATCTCGGGTGTTGGCGACACCTTCGTGGAATGGAAGCAGCGTTTCCCGATTCGCGATGGCATGGGCTTCGGCGTCGAAGCCGGCATCCAAGCGCCGACAGCTCCGGATGCCATCGGTATCGGCAAGCCCGCGTATCTTGTGAATGGCATTTACAGCGTCGATCTCGGCACCGCTCATCTTGATCTGAATCTGGGCGGCACGCGCTTCACGACGCGCACACTCGGCGCATCGCATTGGCAAAGCACATGGGCAGCGGCCTTGTCGCGGCCGATCACTGATCGCTTCGGCGCCGCGGTCGAAATTTCCGGAACGGCACAGCGAGGCGCCGGACACAGTCATCAGGCACTCGTCGCGGTCAACTACAATCTGTCGCGTCGCATCGTGCTCGATACCGGCATTGCTCTGGGTTTGGATCACGCAGCGCATGATCGAAGTGTCTTCGCCGGCGGCACCGTCCTGCTCGGCAAGCTGCACTAAGCCGTTCCTCACTCACTCAATCATACAAATCTCGAATGCCAAGTATCGAACAAAGGATTGCCGAAGAAATCGTCGCAAAACCAGCGCAGGCCGCCGCGGTCGAGCTGCTGGATGGCGGCGCCACCGTGCCGTTTATCGCGCGTTACCGCAAGGAAGCCACCGGCGGGCTGGACGACATTCAGCTACGTCTGCTCGAAGAGCGTCTGCGTTATCTGCGCGAACTGGAAGAACGGCGTGAAGCGGTGCTCGCGAGCATCGCCGAGCAGGGCAAGCTCGACGATGCACTGAAGGCGCAGATTCTCGGTGCCGATACCAAGGCGCGACTGGAGGATTTGTACCTGCCCTACAAGCCCAAGCGCCGCACGCGCGCGCAGATTGCGCGCGAGGCCGGCTTGCAGCCGTTCGCCGATGCGCTGCGCGCGAGTCCGGCCGAAGCGCCGGAGGCGCTCGCGCTGACCTACGTCGATGCGAGGAAAAATATTGCTGACGTCAAGGCCGCGCTCGACGGTGCGCGCGCAATTGTTGTCGAAGAGTTTTCCGAAGATGCGACTCTGGTCGGCCAATTGCGCGATTGGCTGTGGCAACGCGGTCAGGTGCGCGCGAAGGTGATCGAAGGCAAGCAGGGCGAAGGCGCAAAATACCGCGATTACTTCGATCACGCCGAAGCAATCCGCGCAATCGCTTCGCATCGCCTCTTGGCCTTGTTTCGCGCCCGTAACGAAGGCGTGCTCGATCTGGAGTTGGAACCGGGAGGTACCTCAGCGCGAATCCCTTCGCGCGAGGATCACAAAGCGGGCGTCCTGCCCGCACTTTCCAATCCGGGTCATGCCGAAGCTGAAGGACGCATCGCTGCACATTTCAATGTTGCCGAACGTGGCCGCCCGGCTGACGCATGGCTCCGTGAATCCTGCCGCCAGACCTGGCGTATAAAATTACACCTGCAGCTCACGCTGGATCTGTTCGGTCGCGCGCGCGAAGCGGCCGAGGACGAAGCCATCCGCGTGTTCGGCAGCAACCTGAAGGATCTGATGCTGGCCGCGCCGGCCGGAGCGAAAGTCGTCATGGGTCTGGACCCCGGCATCCGCACGGGTGTCAAAGTGGCGATCATGGACGCGACCGGCAAGCTGATGACCACACACACGATCTATCCGCACGAACCGAAAAACCAGTGGGATCAGTCGATCGCCCAGCTCGCCGCCGCGTGCAAGCATTGCGGCGTAAATCTGGTCGCGATCGGCAACGGCACCGCCTCGCGCGAGACCGACAAGCTGGTCGGCGAGTTGATGAAAAAGCATGCAGATCTCAAACTGGCCAAGGTCGTTGTCAGCGAGGCCGGCGCATCGATCTATTCGGCATCCGAGTTTGCATCGAAGGAATTTCCCGAGCTTGATGTGTCGCTGCGCGGCGCGGTGTCCATCGCGCGACGCCTGCAGGACCCGCTCGCCGAACTCGTCAAGATCGAACCCAAGGCGATCGGCGTGGGCCAGTACCAGCACGACGTGAATCAGGTGAAGCTCGCGCGTTCGCTGGATGCAAGCGTCGAGGACTGCGTCAATGGCGTTGGCGTCGATGTGAACACGGCCTCGGCACCGCTACTCGCGCGCGTGGCGGGCTTGTCGCCGACGGTAGCGGACAACGTGGTCAAGTTTCGCGATACCAACGGCGCGTTCCGCACGCGCGCGGCGATCAAGAAAGTGCCACGGCTTGGCGACAAAGCCTACGAGCAATGTGCAGGGTTTCTGCGCATCGCCGCCGGCGACAATCCGCTCGATGCTTCCAGCGTGCACCCGGAAGCCTATCCGCTAGTAGAACGCATCGCCCAGAGCAGCGGGCGGGATGTGCAAAGGATCATCGGCGACAGCGCTTTCCTGCGCAGTCTCAAGCCTGATCAATTCACCGACGAGAAGTTCGGCCTGCCGACCGTGCGTGACATCTTGAAGGAACTGGAAAAGCCCGGGCGCGATCCCCGGCCACAGTTCGTCATGCCGACCTTCGTCGATGGCGTGGACAATCTGGGTGATCTGAAACCGGGCATGGTGCTCGAAGGGCGCGTCTCGAATGTTGCCGCATTTGGCGCCTTTGTCGACATCGGTGTGCACCAGGACGGCCTGGTACACGTTTCCGCATTGTCCACAAAGTATGTCAAGGACCCACGCGACGTGGTTAAGGCGGGCGATGTGGTCAAGGTCAAGGTGATCGAGGTCGATCTGCTGCGCAAGCGCATTGCGCTGACGATGCGGCTGGATGATCTGCTGGTTGCAGCGAGCGGCAAACCGGTAACGCAGGAAAATCGCGCCCGCGCCGACAAGGACTCGGCTGCGCCGGTCAAACCGCAGGTTGCGGCGACGAACAACGCGCTGGCAGACGCGTTCTCGCGCGCACGGCGGAGCTAAGGAACCTCTGCAAAAGTATACCGAGGCTGGTTTCGCCCTTCAGCCCCCTTAAGTTATGGGGGCGACTGCGCGCGCCAGGAGCGCGCGCGAACGGCGCAGCCGGCCCGCAGGGCGAGCCACAGGATGTGGCGAGTCAAACCCTTGCTGCGCAAGGGTTTTCCGGGTTGTGGGAGTGCGGCGTCCGCAGTCGAAGTCAGCGCAATGAAGCCTTTTATAGACTTCCCTAAAGCGCTATTTCTTCGGCGCGCGTGCCTGGGCGGTGTTAAACGCCTGTTGCGCGTGGGCATAGACGCTCGTGGCGTCGTCGGCAGAAACTTCACTGCTCTGACCGCTGGCCATGCGTTCCTTGAGCACGAGCTGACCGCTGTCGTCCCAGCCAAGCCTGGTAGTGGCATAAGGACGTCCGCCGCCGGCAGCGGATTCCTCTTTCACTACCACCCACGGCTTGTCGGTCAGGAACGCCATCTTCAGCGTCACGCGGCCCTTGTCATTGTCCAGATCGGTGATCTCGCGCACTACCTTGACCTTGCCGTTGGATACGAAGGCATCCCAGGCGACCGACGAAGTATCGTTCATCGAAGTGCCGCTGATCTGCTTGAACGAGCCGATCTGGGCGTAGGCTTTCTTGTACTCGTCGAACATCTTTTCCGCTGGTGTCGGCTCGGGCGCAACGGTGATTTCCACGCGCGCAGGTGCCTTGTTGGTCAGCACCGGAGATTGCAACACCGGCAAATAGCGACGATCGCCATCGATGAGCACGGCGTCGACGGCGTAGGTGCGCTTGGGATCAACCTGCTTCGGGTCGATCGGAAGGTTGAAGTTGATCGGTGGGCGGCTGGCGTTGGCGATAACGGTCTGCGCCAGTATGGTTGCCGGCTGGGCGACATCGATCACCTTCAGCTCAACGCGGGCCTGATTGGAGAGTTCGCGCGGATCACGCAGCACGATCGTGCCGCTGACGCTGCTGGCGATCGGAGCGGCGGCTGGTGGCGCCGGCGGCGGTGGCGCATTGCAGCCTGCGAGCAGGCCCAGTCCCAGCAACGTCGTGAGAATTCTTGTTTTCATGGTGCATCTCCTTGTCTGGCGCTGGCGCGACCTTGCGCCGTGTCTTGAATCCAATTGTCGTTGTCTTACCCTGAACGGTGACGATGCGCAGACGCAAATCGTCTCAACGCAAATTCTAGCTGTTAAACCGGCTCACGAAAATACGAATATCTTCGTAAAGCCGATGTGTACACGCGTTTGTTGAAATTTATTGGCTTTGCAGCAACGAAATATCGGCCACATACAGGAACATGCGCCGCAATTGGCTCAGCAGGGCCAGGCGGTTTTGCCGTTTTGCCGTGTCCTCGACCATGACCATGACGGCGTCGAAATACGCATCAACCGGAGCACGCAGATTCGCCAGCGCACGCAAGGTCTCGATGTAGCGGCCTTGCGCGACTAGGGGCGCGATCGCGGTGGCGGCGGCTTCGATCGCGCGATGCAGCTCGCTTTCCGCGCCCGCGTCGAGCAGGGAGACATCGACCGGACCGGAACGAGCATCACCGGCCTGGCGCAGGATATTGCCGATACGCTTGTTCGCTGCGGCCAGCGCCTGCGCTTCGGGGAGTCGGGAAAATTCCCCAACGGCGCACAGGCGGCGGTCGAAATCGACCAGGGTTTCCACGTCGATCGCGCGCACGGCATCGAATTGATCGCTGCCAAAACCACGTTCGGCGTAATAGCTGCGCAGGCGATCGAAGACGAAATCGCTGAGTTCGGCTGTCAGAGCATGCTTTTCGTCCGATGGCGAGGTTGCGGCTGGCGCGGGGGCACCGGTTTTCTGCAGTTTTTGCGTTGCGCGCACGGCCGGCAGCAACTCGACGGCTTCGCGCAGCAAGGCTTCCAGATCCAGTTCCATCTCGCCTTCGATCAAGGTGCGCGCCAGTCCCAGCGCCGCGCGCCGCAGCGCGAATGGATCCTTGTTGCCGGAAGGCTTCATGCCGACGGCGAAGATGCCGGCAAGCGTATCCAGGCGTTCGGCCACGGCCAGCACTTGGGCAATTTTCCCTTTTGCCACAGCGTCGCCGGCAAAGCGCGGACGGTAGAATTCGTCCAGCGCCTGCGCGACTTCGGAATTTTCTCCGTGCGCGGTGGCGTAGTAGCGGCCCATCACGCCTTGCAATTCGGGGAATTCGCCGACCATGCGCGTCATCAAGTCGCATTTGCTCAACGCCGCCGCGCGTGTGGCCAGCGCCGCATCGACGCTGACGCCGGTATCGCGCAAGCGATTGGCGATCACGCGTGACAGTTCCGCCACGCGCACGCACTTGTCCCAGACGCTGCCAAGCTGCTGCTGGTAGGTGACGGATTTGAGCGCTTCCTGCTGGGTCTGCAGCGGCGTTTTCAGGTCTTCGTCGTAGAAGAATTTCGCATCGGCAAAGCGCGGCCGGATCACGCGCTCGTAGCCTTTGCGGATTTCGCTGGGATCCTTTGATTCGATATTGGCGACGCCGATGAAATGCTCGGTCAGCTTGCCGTCTGCGTCGGCCGCTCCTGCGCCTCCTGCGACGCGCATGGATGCGCTAGTGTCGCGGGAGGCAGGATGCCGGGAGCGACCGCCCGCGGCACTCGTACCTCCCTGTACAGCGGCCGCTCCTGCGCGTCCTGCGCCCGCGGCACTAGTGCCTCCTTGCACGTCGGTCATTACTGCGTCGAAATTCTGGGGCAGGCACAGTGCGAGGCGATCGGCCACCCCGTTGCGTTCGGCGTTGTCGATGGATGCG